>JASJDW010000119.1 GCA_030064955.1 Crocosphaera sp. | reverse complement strand
TAATATTCAACTCCTGAACTCCCGAACTCCTAACTCCTAACTCCTAGAACTAGAAGAGTTTGTACCTCACAAGTATGGGAACTGCTATAGTTTAATACCATGGTATCATTTTAAGTTACTCAGCTTAATTTAACTTATGGCTTAACTTTATTATATGTTTCAGATGAAAGTTATACGTCCTTATCAACCTTTATTACTCCGTTTAGTTCATGGTTTAACTGCTTTGTTCCTCATCTTAGCAATGATTACTGCCTACTGGACTTATGATGTTTATGATGGTAGATGGGGACAAATTCCTTTACCCAAGTTTGAAGAAATTGAAGGTATTCATGGTACTTTTGGGTTGTGGACTTTATTAATTTTTCCTGCCTTAGTTTTTTATGCTTTTCATCAAGGTCGAAAACGCTTAATTCAACCAAAGACTTTCTCGAATTTAACCCATATTAACCAAAAAGGCTGGTCTTATCATCTTCATCGGGTTATCAATACTTTAATGCTTATTGCTCTGACTTTTGCTGTTTTTACTGGCAAAATGATGGATGAAAAATGGTTGCCCAATGGAGAACTTGATCATGTTTGGTATTTGGCTCATTTATTATCCTGGGTAATCATGCTTTTTGGCTTAGGTTATCATCTATTAATGAGTGCTAAAATTGGAGGGTTATCGTTTTTTTTATCTATGTTCAACTGGTTATATAAACCGCAAGATAACCCTAAACAGTGGAAAAATCATCTTATCCGTTACACCCAAAATTTCCAATTGTTTTGGGTTAAACAGTGGTGGCAAAGAAGTTTCTGGATCAAATGGTTAGAAGTCTTTATTTGGATAGCTTTGGGTAGTGCTTGGATTATTTCTGTTATAAAAGAACTATAGCAGTTTCCATACTTGTGAGGTACAAACTCTTCTAGTTTTAGGAGTTAGGAGTTCGGAAGTTCAGGAGTTAAGAAGTTGAATATTGTACCAAATCCGCTTAATCACTCAACGTTAAAATTCCTAACAAAACTAGGTTACAGTGATGTTAGGGAGTGATATTTTAGATTCTTTTTTATCTAATTCATCATCATCTTACCAGGATTCATTAAATTGTATGGATCAACTTCTTTTTTGAAGTTTAACTGCATTGAATCAATAGTTTTGCGTCCTCCTCCTTCTAATAAATAGGTGTGAGGGTTGGCGATACCGGCACCATTTTCTTCGTGATAACGGATAATTTCATTAACTCTTTCTTCTGTTGTAAAATGAAACAATTGTAACCCTGCGGGAATGACTTTCCCTTGAAACTTGATAAATTCTAAGTGAATCATTACTTCATCCCCAAAATGATCATAGAAATGTTCAACTTTATCCAACGTAAAATAAAAGGTTTGTAAGTAAGTAATAGTAGGATCAACGGCACGAGCATGAAGGGTGGTATGATTCCAGGTGTACTCTAATAAACTGGTTCCTTTACTAGCTGCTTCGGCTGTTTTTAGATAAGTAATTTCTCCGTTATATTCATCAACTAAATCACGAAATGCTTCTAAATCATATTCTGAAACCATCAATAAAGCAGCGTGTTTATTCTCAGGTAAATAGTCTTTTAATGAATGTAAATAATGACAAATAGGTGCAGCGTGAACGGTGATTAATTTTTTAACAATTCCATCACTATCTCCTAACCCTTGACCAAACTTAGCAGCTTGCATAAAATCATCAAAAACGACAATAATTTCAACCCAAGGATAAGTAGGAGCTAAAGGAATTTCTAACTGTGTAATAATACCATTAGTCCCATAAGCATGATTGACCTTTTGGACTTCATCCCCTCGTAATTCCATCAAACAGGGTTCATCTTCTAAGGTAACGATGCGTAACGCACGAAGATTTCCGCGATCGCGTAACTGTCCATAGGTGATCGATCCCATTCCTACACTACCACCTCCAATAAATCCTCCAATGGTAGCGGTTCGGTAGGTAGAAGGGGCCATCCGCAACTCCCATCCCGTTAATCTAGCCTGTTTATCAAAGGCGGCCATTTTTACACCAGGTTCCACACAAGCAACTCCCTGTTCTAACCAAAGAATTTGCTGCATTTTGCTGGTATCGAGGATAACACCCCCTTCTAAGGGAATACATTGACCATAATTGCCGGTTCCGGCCCCTCTGACGGTTAAGGGAACTTGATATTTGACGCAAGTTTGGGCAATTTCTATGACTTGTTCTTCTGTGGCAGGACGAATAACGATGTCTCCTCGTTTATCTTGCAATTTTTGTTGTAAAATCGGGCTAAAATGATAATAATCAAGGGATAATTTGGTGATTTGATGAGGATCGGTAATAATTTCTAAATGGGATAAGTCTGCTGTGACTTTATCAATAATTGTCTTCATAATCATGTTTAATTTAAAGATTATATTTTTAATGTATCAAATAACTGACAATTAATAATTATCAATTATTAATTATTAATTACCAATAACTTATCGTTCCAATAAAAATAACTGTGTAAAATAGTATTCTCCATCGGAATTTTTAGCAATTCCTATCCCCGTTAAATTAAACTTTCCTTCCATATTTTTACGATGACCAGGACTATTGATCCACCCTTTAACTGCTACATCAGCTAAGTCAGGATACCCTTTGATATAAGCTAAATTTTCCGCAAAGGATCGATAAGAAATGGTTTTTCCTACTGCTTTGGCCCTATTATCAAAACCATCATGACTAAAGGTTGCTTTTTTACTGGCCATATCTTGGCTATGTTGTCTTGCAACAGAACTAATAGTTGCGTTCATTTTTAAGGGAGGTAAATTTTTGGATAAACGATATTGATTCACACGACGATTAATTTCTTGTTCTAAAGCAATTAAAAACTGACCATCTTGGCCAGCTTTTTCCAATAAAGGTTCAGACTTTTTCCAAGGTTCTAAGCTATTAGATATTTCAGGAGAACGGGTAATAATAGATGATTTTTGGTTAATCAAAATTTGTGTAAAATAGTATTGTCCTTGACTATTTTGTGCCACTCCTATTCCTGTTGTATTGTATTTGCCTTCAATGTTTTTGAGATTTTTGGGATTATTTAACCACTTTTGAAGGGTTGCTTTAACTGGATCAGAACTCTGTTGATGGGTGGCTAAGTTTTCTACTCCCTTTTCATGGGGTGTACTAAAACTAATAATTTTTAATCGTTGTTCTAAGTCTTCATGACTAACCGGAATAATACCAGCGGCCATCCTTTCACTATGAATTCTTGCTTGTTGGGTAATTTGAGGATTAAGTTTTAGGGGAGGTAAATTTTTAGATAAACGATATTGATTAATTTCTCGATAAGTTGCTTCTTCGAGAGCTTGTAAAAAGGCAGGATCGGTTAAACTAGAAGGAGCGTTAGACGGTTGAGTGGTTCTGATGGGAATTTTTTCTATGGGAATGGTTTCAATAGATTCACAAGCTATTAAACCTACTATAAATAATGGAAGAGTTAATAATAGTCGATAAAAATGAGATTTCATAACGCAACAGAAAAAGCGGTTAAAATTGTCAGAAGTGTTAATAATAAATATGAATAGTTTAGCGTCAGTCCATATGAAAGCGATCGCACCTCAATTAATGACTTATCCCATTGTAGAAACCTTTCACTCCTTACAAGGGGAAGGAAGTTGGACAGGGGTAAGTGCTTTTTTCATTCGTTTAGCAGGGTGTGATGTTCATTGTCCTTGGTGTGACCAAAAGGAGTCATGGACGAGCAAAATATATCCCCAACAGTCTGTTAAAAGCTTAGCAGAAGCAGCTAAAGCAGTTAACCCGTTTATGGTTGTCATTACAGGGGGAGAACCCTTGATGTATGATTTATTTCCCTTAACCGAAGGGATAAGACAGTTAGGGTTACGGGTTCATTTAGAAACCTCTGGGGCCCATCCTTTTAGTGGGGAGTTTGACTGGGTGACATTTTCCCCCAAACCATTTAAGGTTCCCCATGAAAGTATCTATTCCCAGGTTAACGAATTAAAGGTTGTTATTGCCAACCAAGAAGACCTACATTGGGCAGAAGAACAAGAAAAAAAGGTGCCATCCCAAGTTATTAAATACTTACAACCTGAATGGAATCATCCCGAAACTCAATCTTTAATTTTTGATTATATTTTGAATCATCCTCAATGGCGTATGAGTTTACAAATTCATAAATTTTTAGGGGTTAGATAAGTTGTACTAAATCCGATTGCCACAACCCTCTTTTGTGAAAGCAGGGGAGGTCCGGAGTTGGGAGCAGGGAGTGGGGAGCAGGGGAGATTATTTTAAAGTATTTTAGAGCAAATAACTAGGTTTTGATATGAAATCCGCTTAATCACTCGACGTTAAAATTCCTACTGTAAATCAATGTTCCCCTGCCTCCTGGAGCTCCCTGGAGCTTCCTCTGCTCACCTTATCTTAACGTATGGTATTCAACAGGATTTCATATGAGATGCGGATTTAGTCTTATCTAGTGTTTAGCGGTTATCCATGCTGCTGCTGCCACCAGACGAACAATATCCGCTGCATATTCAAAATCAACCTCAAGATCCTCCGCTGTATGATAGTTGGGATTGTTGACCCCTGGTCTAGGGATATCTGGTAGTCCGATGAAGAGGTCTTCGGAAACCAAACAGGCTGGATATCCTACTTGCTGAAAGCTCCCATGATCGCTTCGTGTATCTCCAGCATCGGGCGTTTGATAAATTTGGGGTGGTTTGAGATTGGGAGACACTTGTGGGAGTAAGGTTTGAATTTGCTGTGCTAGTTTGAGAGATCTTTGTTCGACGGCTGGATTATTTCTATGTCCAACATGAACCTCGAAGGGTAGGGGATTTTTTATTAGCTCTTCTCGGTATCCAATCATATCCAACTGATACACGGCAACGATGGGAGAAGATTTTTGGGCTTCATCTCTAGCATATTCCTGACTTCCAAGTAAACCCTGTTCCTCTGCATTGAACAGGACAAAGCGAATGGTTTTTTGAGGTTTATTCAATGCACTCAGTTCTTGGAACGTCTTAGCAATGGCAAGCACACCAGCTACTCCGCTTCCATCATCATCACTACCAGGTGCTGGGTCGACTTCTGGATCAAAGTTGGGTTCAAAATTAGCTGTTGAGTCAAAGTGCGCACTAATGATGACGATCCCATCTTCGGAGTTTTCTTCCCCTGGAAGTTCTGCTACAACATTATATAGTTTCCGACGCTTCCAAGGATTAGGATGATCAAATGGATGTAAATCAACGGAAAAGTCGCCCTTACCAATGGTCTCTAAATCTTGAAGTAGAACGTCTGTGGCCGTTTTATTATCCTTATTGTCAATATGACGGCTGCTAATTTTCGTATTTCCCTTAGGCCCGATCGGCTCTTTGCCAATATACTTAGCTAGATAGCTTCTGATCGTCTCCGAGGTAATTGAGGCAAGTTTTTCTCTCTCTTGATCGTTCAGAGATAAATCAACTTCTGTTTCAGCGACTAAACTAACAGGTGGCTCAGTCTCTTGGACACCCAAGGGAGTCAGTAAGCTCAAATTGGGTATAAGTTTCAGATTATGCCCGTGATAGGCTTCCTCAAAGCGATAATTATCAATCGAAGCCATTGCTGGCAAGGCAACATAAAGACCCTCATCAGAAGAAGAGATAACCCAAGTAGACTCTTCTTCGTTACTAAATAAAGCCGCAGATTGTCCTTCTGGAACCAAAAAACCAGTACGAACTTGGCGATCATCCCGTAACAGATATAAATCGGTGCTTAGAGGCAAATCTGCGTCCCCTAGTCGTTCTACCTCAAATCCCAAATCATCCAAATTCAGAATCGTAACGGTAGAAGCGATCGCATAGACTTTAGTCCCCCTGCCATTGCTACTAACGTGTATTGGCACAATCGGTAAATCCCTTAAGGCACTTGTCCAATCACTGTTAGCTGACTCAGTAGAAACAGTCACAGTAATATACCTTAAAGATCGTCCCTTCAAAATCTCCGAAACCAGAAGGGGATGGGGAACGACTCGCCAACCGGCTTCTCGGGCATAATTGCGTTCTACACTGTCCTCCCCAACGAACAAACACTGCTCAGGTGTTGCAGACAAGCCGACTTGAGTTGCCGCACGTCTAAATATTTCTGGAGAGTCTTTAGGACCATAGATGAGCAGTTCAGGGTCGAAAAAGCCTAAAATTCCTGATTCTGAGAGGACTTTTTCCACGTTTTCCGCAGTGTTGTTACCAATATTTGATATGACTCCCAGCCTCTTGCCCTCGTCATGCAACTGTTGAAGCACCGCTGGTACATAGGTATAAACAGTTAGAGATTTAAGATGACCATTGGACAGGACTTTCGCAGAGCCAATGGTGTTGCCAATGTCGAAGAAGACTACATCTGAAGTATTGCCACTCATGATTCACCCTCTTATTATTAATTGATTGAGGAAACTTTTCTGTTCCAGCTAGATTGAGAGACTGTTCCTGTTTGTATTAATAATTGCTCCCAACCCCCCTGATAACAGTAGAGTCAACATTTTAGCCAAGACTACTTATTTCTTGATTTTTTTAGTTTATTTTGTCAAGTAGATTTTATATCACACAGTCAATCCTTCTATTTTTAGGATAACTCTAGCTAGATTCTAGAAATCAAGATCATCTTTTTTTGAGACATTTCTTTAACTATATTTACTTCTGTTGATAGACCCCAATCTTTATTACTTAATTCGTACATCTACTCTGACTCAGGTTGATTAGTCTATCTAAGATCGATTATCATTAAGGCATAAATCTAGGGTTAATGTAGAGATGGGCTATATTAACTCAACGGAATCTCTCACCACAAGGAAACAGCGCATTATGAGCCAAGCTGCATTTACCACCGTTAATGAAAATAAATTGCAAGTAAGTGAAGAAAAACTTGTCCAATTTTTAAACGATCATAGCGAAGTTGAGATGATTCTTCCCGTTATTTTAGGGATTTTTGTCACCACTCGGTTCCAATTGAGAGGAGCTAACGCATTGATCGTTAACTTAGCCATTGCTAGTATTTCTCGTCAAATTTTTATTAACCTCAAAAAAATGACCCCTACAAAAGACGAGAGTCAGGCTAACGGAGCGGGAAGGATTAACACTGAAGTAAATAGTGATTATACTGTTGTTCACTCTGTTCCTGGAAGAATAAGAGTGAAAATCCCTAGATTATCTCAAGATATGGGGTTTGGTGAGGTTTTATACCAACTATTAGAACAAGATGATCATGTGATTGAAGCCCGTATTAACTCCGTTGCAGCCTCAGTGGTCATTTATTATGACTCTCAAGGATTATCTGATGTAGAATTAGGATTGCGCTTATTAAATATAATGAACCGAGCCCAAGAAACTGTGTCATAAAACCATAAGCATTCAGCTATCAGTTGTCAGCCATCAGCTTAAAACTAACGCTGCTAATATTGCCGAGGGTTGTGGCAGAAAGAAGAAGCTGACGAGGTACTAGCCTGTTTTGTTCAAATTGCTATGGGTTCAGTGAGTGAACTTGAATATCACCCAAAAGCGGATGTGACCCAGACGGAAGTTTCCTCCGTCTGGAAAGCACACCAAGCAGCTGAACGCCGAACGCTGAAGGCTTACATAAAACCTCAAAATAACCCTACGGAAAATCCCAATAATGTCCCATGAAGACGATGCCTCAGATTATCCATCATATCCCTGGAAGAGTCAGATTTCGCCTACATCGTTTAAGGTATGATCGACGGTTTGCTTTGCGTCTTCAACAACTTTTAACAACAAACAAAAGTATTAAAAAAGTTCGTTTAAATGATTGGACTGCTTGTATCGTTATCGTTTATAAGACTGATAATAAGTTAGAGATTGAAGAATATATCGTTGATATTATAGAAAAAGCAGAAAATAATTACGAATTAACCACAGAAGTTAAACCTCAAAAGAAACTGGAAGAATGGTCAAGTTTAAAAATTCCAACTTTAGCCACATTATTAGCTTTCATTGCAACAAAATTATCCATTCCTGGATTAAAATTAATCGCTGTACTTGTGTTACTACAGGCTGCTTTTCCTGTGGTGAAAAGAGCTTATAAAAGTTTAGCTGATGACCAAAAAATAAACATTGATTGTTTAGATAGTTTAGCCTTATTATTTAGTGGGTTACAGGGACAAATGTTAACCCCTGCTTTAGTAATTACTTTACACGAATTAGGGGATATTATTCGGGAAAAAACAGCACGTTCCACTGAAATAAAAACCAGCAATTTATTAGATACTATTGGACATTTTGCTTGGGTAGAAAGGGATAATAAAATTATTCATCTTAAAAGTGAGGGGGTAGAAATTGGGGATATTGTAGTGGTTTATCCAGGAGAAAGCATTCCTGTTGATGGCAAAGTTATTAAAGGAAAAGCCATTATTGATCAACAACAATTAACAGGAGAATCCATGCCCCTTGTGGCCGGAAAAGACAGTTATGTTTATGCCTCTACCCTATTAAGATCCGGGGAAATTCGTATTCAATGTGAGAAAGTCGCTTATGAAACCCGGGCAGCAGCTAGTCTTCAACTCCTCGAAAAAGCCCCCGTTCATGACACTCGTATGGCTAACTATGCAGCCAATTTAGCAGAACAATTAATGATGCCATCTTTGTACTTAGCTGGCTTGATTTTAATAATTACAAAAGATCCTCAGCGAGTGGCTTCTATTCTTACCTTAGATTTTGTAACAGGGATTCGAGTTTCTATTCCTACCGCCTTTTTAGGGGCTTTAAACCATACGACCCGTCACGGTATTTTAGTGAGAAGTGGTCGTACCTTAGAACTGCTATCAGAAATTGATACCATTGTCTTCGATAAAACCGGAACCCTCACAGAAGGCGATATTAAAGTTGTGGAGGTAGAAACCGTTACAGAAACATTAGATGCAAAAACCCTGGTTCAATTTGCAGCATCAGCCGAACAACGCATTACCCATCCTGTAGCTGAAGCGATCGCCCGTTATGCTCAGCAGGAAAACATTACTATCTTACCCCGCGACCATTGGAACTATGAAGTTGGGTTAGGAATGGTAGCTACCATTGCCGATAAAACCGTGTTAGTGGGGAGTAAAAAGCTATTAATGAGTAAAGGGGTAATGGTTCAAGAAACTGCTACGATGGAAGCCAAGTTCGCTTTATCCCCTGTTTATGTGGCGTTTGATGGGAAATTTCAGGGCATTATTTATTATACTGATCCCCTACGGCCTCAAAGTAGTGATTTAATCCATCTTCTACAACAAGGGTATGAGATTGAAGTGCATCTCTTAACGGGAGACAACCAAACCAGGGCAACCGAAGTGGGTAAACAGTTACAGATTCCCCTTGCTAATGTCCATGCAGAGGCGTTTCCTGAAGATAAGGCTAAAGTAGTCCGCCACTTGCATCATCAAGGTAAAACCGTTGCTTTTGTAGGGGATGGGCTTAATGATTCTGTGGCCTTGTCCTATGCAGATGTGTCCGTTTCCTTTGAAAACGGGTCTGACATTGCTAGAGACACCGCCGATGTCGTGTTGATGAATAATGACTTGACGGACTTATTAGAGGCGATCGCTATTGCCAAAGAAACGAAAGCTTTAATTAATCAAAATACGCTGATGGTGGTTGCCCCTAACTTAGCTGCGTTAGGGTTGGCCACCACTGTTGGTCTTAATCCTTTATTAGCCACCCTCGTCCATAATGGAACTGCGATCATCGCTGGACTCAATAGTTTACGTCCCCTGGTTCAACATCATCTAGAAACCAATTAAGTTTTTCTAATCCATTCAATTAGGAGTTGTTTACTAATGTCATTGATTCACTGGGATAAATCCGTTCTTACCTTACACATCAAAGAAATCATTGAAGATCACCATCAGAAAGGTGATTCTAGTGGAGTGGTTGGGTTAGGGGCAATTTTACTGGGAACCATTGCCCTTCCTGCTGTTGCTAAATTCAGTCGTCCAGTTCTTAAGTCTGTGATTAAAACAGGACTTTCTGTGTCTTATGAACTGTTTGAGAAAAAAAGTTAACTAATCTTGACTGGCATTTAATTCCTCTGACACAGAGGTAGGAAGGGCATTTTTGGCAGCTTGTTCTGCCATTACTTCTGCCTTAGCTTCAGCTATAATATCACCCATTACTTCCCCTGCTTCGGCTAAAGTTCCTTTCGTTTTTTGGTATAGAATCACCCCAGTTTTCACCGTTGCTTTGGCTACCGGTTTTAATAAAGGAATGACAATAGGAGTTAAAACCAAAGCCCCAACTCCAATGGCAAGGGTACGATTGGGATTTTCTTGATAGGCTTTTTTGAGGGTTTCTAACATATTATTTTGCTCATCTCTTATTTTCTATTATATATTAATATATTTTAATAACAAAAAACACGCTTTTTTTGAGATTAAAAGCGCGAAAAAAAACACTAAACTATCAATAAACAGTTAATTGTTTCTATATAGAATGTTACTGGGAAAAGCTGCCTTGCTTACGAAAACTACCAGAATTGTTGCGCCCAGAGTTTTCGCGGGGTTTTGCTTTGTTAACTCTCATTTGTCGCCCCATCCAGTCGGCCCCGTCTAAAGTTTCGATGGCAACTGCTTCTTGGTCATCACTTTCCATGTCCACAAAAGCAAACCCTCTGGGTTTTCCTGTTTCGCGATCTGTGGGCAAAGATACCCGTTTAACCGCACCATATTCGGTGAAAACTTCTGTTAAATCTTCAGACGTTACGTCATACGATATGTTGCCTACATAAATTGTCATGGGATGTCTCCAAAATGTGTTAGAAGGTTACGAGAGAATCAACTAAGATTTCGGAAACCCACCAGGCGATGTAGACAGGAACGAACCAATTACTAATCACAACCAATGCTGAAACCGAACTAAAAAACTCTCAATCATTTATACCCTAGCATAGCCTGGCAGGGTTGGACAGTGGAAACCCCTATCTTTTGTAACAAAATGAAATATTAATATTGAGTTAAGGCTTTTTTGGAGACATCTCAGCAGAACAACTGAATAATTTTTCTTGTTCCTGGGGACGGGTCACTAAATAATCTTTTAACCATTCACATCCTTGATTTAAAAGTGAACTTAAACGAGCAAATTCTGATTCTAGGGGCCACATTTTTACCTTGCCATCTCTAGCTACTGTGAGTATGGTTTGATTATCGGGGGTAAATTGCAGACTTTCAAGGGATTTTTCCTGGCCTTTCATCTTCGTATGTAGCTTTCCTTCTTGATCCCATAATCTGACTGTTCCGTCTTGAGAAGCAGTAATAAAATACTCACCATTGGGACTAAACTTCACACGAGAAATGGGAAATAAATCGCTTTTTAAGGTAGTAATCAGTTGTCCTTTTAGGTTCCATAATTTGATGGTACTATCTTCAGAGGCGGTTAATAAATACTGACCATTGGGACTAAAATTCAACCAATTAATCGCTTCTTGATGACCAGAAAAAGACTGTTGTAAATTCCCTTGTAAGTCCCATATTTTTGATGTTCCATCAACAGAGGATGTAGCTATTTTTTCATCATCTTGAGTAAAAATAACATGGGTAATAGTATCTTTATGAGCTTGAAAGTTTTGAATTAATTGATAAGGTTGGGTTTGTAAATTCCATAACCAAACTTCTCCTGAGCGATTAGCGATCGCTAATGTTTTGCTATCGGAACTAAAATTAAGGCTATAAATTCGTATATTACTATTGCTCAATTCTCCTAATAATGTTCCTTTAAAATCCCATAATTTGACAGTTCCATTATTACCAGTTGTTGCAATGATTTTACCATTGGGACTGATACTAAGCGCATTAATTCCACTATTATGAGCTTCAAATTCTTGTACCTTTTTTCCTTGTAAATTCCAAATATAAACCCTACCACTTTCATCGGCGATCGCTAATCGTTTACCATCTTGAGAAAAGTCGGCACTGGTAATATAATTATCGATGGTATTAAACCCATTTTTCGGGGTTTGTCTCACAGCCCAAAGTTTAACGGTTCCATCGCTTGAAGCGGTGGCTAATTCTGTTCCTTGACCACTTAAAGCTACATCATAAATGGGATCTTGATGACCCTTTAATACAGTAATTTCTTGCCCCTCCTTACTCCAGAGTCTAGCCGTTCCATCACTCGAACCACTGGCTATCCATTGACCGTCTCGACTAAATACGACACTATTAACCAATTCTTGATGACCTTTCAAAGTTAAGGCCAAATTTCCCTGTTTATCCCAAATTTTAATGGTTCCATCCCTAGCCCCGGCAGCAATATGTTGACCATCGGGACTAAAACTAATGCTGTAAAAAGGAATAGCGTTTTCTTGTAAGCTTTTAATTAAATTTCCTTGATTATCCCATAATTTAGCGTTTCCATCCCGTGAAGCGGTGGCAATGTATTGACCATCTGCACTGAAAGCGACATCATCCACTGATTTTGTATGACCTTTCAACACAACTAGGGCATTTCCTTGTTGATCCCAAATTCTGGCCGTATTGTCCCGTGATGTGGTGGCAATACGTTGACCATCTTGACTAAAGGTAACACTATAAACGGAGGCATCATGACCTTTGAGAACCGCTAATTGTTTTCCCTGTAGGTTCCATACCCTGGCTGTATCATCTTGGGCCGCAGTGGCGAGGGTTTGACTATCGGGACTAAAAGCCACCCCATAAATATTACCTTCGTGACCGGTTAGGATGGTTTGTTGTTGTCCCTGTTGGTTCCATAAGCGAACGGTTCCATCACTTGATGCGGTGGCTATCCATTGACCATCGGGACTAAAGGCGACACTGTTAACCGCATCTTGATGACCGGTTAATTTATTTTTTTCTTGAATACGGTTGAGGATTTGTTCTAATGCCAAAATAGGGCTAGTAGCGGGATAATCTTTTAAAAGTCGTCTATCTTTGACTAAAATTTGTAATTCTTGATTCGCTTCTATTGCTGATACTAATCCTTCTAATTGTTCAAATTCAAATTGTCGCCAAGCACTGTCTCCTATTTGTTCTAATTGAGTTCCTAGTTGTGCTTCTTTTTGCTTCTGAAAAGCAATCCAAGCTTGAGTAAAAGCAATGGTTGCTCCTACCACAGAAACCGCTAAAATTCCTATCCCTAAGCGGATCATCCGTTGCGCTTTTTGATTAGCTTTAGTTAAAATTTCATTGGCTTTTTGTTGAATTTCTAGATTAATTTCAGCTTCTCGTTTATCTAAGTTTTGACTCTCTGTTAAATACTTATAATCAAGGTTACTTAAGCTTTTATCCATTGCCCATCCCAGAGCATCTTTTAGAGCTTTTCCTCTCAGTAAACGAGAATTATCTTCATAATTAGAGTTTACCCAAGCTGTTAACATTTCAGAATAAGGTCTAATTTTTTCTAATTCTTTTGTGACCCATTCTTCATTAAAAACTGCTTGATAAATTTTATTATAAACGACTAATTTACCGTTCTTTTTAACCACTAATCCTGACAATCTTAACTCTGTTTGTTCAGGACTTTCATCACTTTGTAAAAACCCTTGTTGTAAAATTTGTTGATACATTCCTAAGAGTCTTCCGGCTCTTTTTTCATTTCTAAAAATTCGCTCTCGTATGGTTTTTAGGTGAACGGGTTCATCGTGAGATTCCCAATTTTCAATGATGAATTCTCTAACAATTTTATTTACCCACTCTTGTTCTTTTTTAGAAGGAATTATGGCTGATTGAGTTAAGAGTAAATCACAAACTTTTTGGGTTAAAAAAGGTTGACCCCCTGTCCAATCTAAAATTGCCTTAAGAACCTCTTGAGGATAGTCAGTAATAGGGGTTAACCCAGGGGCTAACGGTTCTATTTCTGCTGAAGTAAATCCGGTTAATTCAATGGGAAAACCAATATTAAAAGGGGTTTGGGTTTTATCTTGAATTAAATCTGTAGGCGTAGCAACGCCAAATAAAGAAAAGACTAATCGTTCAAATTTTGGATTTTCTGCCCTTTGATTATAAAAAAAACGAATCACAGAAAAAAAATCATCTAGAGAAAAATTTAAACTGAGAACTTTATCAATTTCATCGATAAAAATATAAACCTTTTCTCCAGGAGAATGAACCAGTAAAACCTCTTCTAAAAATTCACTAAACTTTTGAATTCCTGATAAGTCTTCTCGTTCTTTGAGCCAAACTTTTAAGTTAATTTTTCCAATTAAATTAAATCCTAAAAATAATTGGGTAATGATGCCACTATACCATTGTTTTTGACTAATATCACTCCCTAAACTGGTAATATCCACAGAAGCACAACTCATTCCTCGTGCTTGTAGGTGGTGCATTGCTCGCACTCTTAAACTTGATTTTCCCATCTGACGACAATTAAAAACGTAGCAAAAATTTCCCTTTTTTAATGCTGTTAAAAGGGTTTTATCTGCTTCTCTTTCTACATAAGTAGGATGATCAAATCCTAAACTTCCACCCACTTTATAGCTATAGGATTTTTGAATTTGTGCAGTCATTATTAATCTTGATTAGTTGTAGAGTGTGAGAATTTAAAAAGAAACAGCTAACTTGTGATCTCAGTAAGATATATCTTACTATACTATATAAACTTTAGACTTCCTAGACAAATAAGAAAGTTCCTTTATAATAAGTTTAGTTAAATTTTCCAAGGTGGTATAATTCTTATATGACAATAACAAAAGTGTCTTCAGTTTCTCAAGAAAAATTTTTTCGTCCTCGCCGTTGGTTTGAAAAAATCATGGCTTTGATTGTTTTAGCTAACTATACTTTGGTTATTTTTGATTTAAGTTATATTCCCTTGCGAGATTTTTGGTTACAAGGAAGAATTCAATTTTATATAAAAATCGGTACCTTTGAAAGAGAAATTCCTCAACCTCCTTTAAAAATAATACCGAGTTCTCTTTCAAAGTTAATTACTCGATATGATATTATCAAAGGCATTGAACCCTATCGAGATACGGCTCAATATCTAAAAACAGTTGAAGATTTGAATGAAGCAGTTAATCAGCTTGTTAGTCAACAAGCGTTTACGGATTCTAACACAGATGAAAATAAAGAATCCCAAGAGAATATCGATAAAATATTAGCCGATCTCCGTAAAAAAAGTCAGGAAATGATCGAAGATAATCCTTTTCAAGTTGCCAATAAAACAGGAACATTAGAACGGATCAAAAATAAGATGAGAGAACACGTTTTTGATACAGAAGAAAGTTCTGCAAAAGATGCTTTTGAACAGTTTTGGAGTGAAGAGAATTTCAGGCAAAATGGTTGGCGCAATGAACTGAATTTTTTCGACCAACAAATTGCTCCTTTAATTGCTACCAATTATTTTCGTCCTGTGGGGGAAAATGGGGAACCTGTTAATAATTTTGGTTTAATTGATTTTCCATTTTTCTTATTATTTCTAACCGAATTTTTAGCCCGTAGTTGGTATATTAGTCGTCGTCATACAGGGGTTAGTTGGTTTGATGCTATGTTATGGCGTTGGTATGATATTTTCTTGCTGATTCCCGTCTTTCGTTTCCTAAGAATTATTCCCTTAACTATTCGTTTAGATGACTCAAACCTAATCGATATGAAAGCGATTAAAAAACAAGCGAGTCAAGGGTTTGTAGCAGGAATTGCCCAAGATCTTACAGAAGTCGTTATTCTTCAAGTTGTCAATCAAATTCAAGGAACCATAAACGATGGAACCGTTCGTGATATTTTAGTAAGACAAAATAGTAAGCAATATGTTGATATTAATGATGTGAATGAAACCTCAGAATTAGTGAAACTTATGGCTAATTTAGTCATCAACAAAGTTATTCCTGAAATTCGTCCCGAAGCAGAAGAATTTTTGCGGTACAATGTGGATAAAGCATTAACTCAAACCCCTGCTTATCAGGGTCTAGAGAATGTTCCCGGTATTAAAACCATGCGACACCAATTAACAGAAAGATTAGTGTCTCAACTTTATCAGGGATTATCCGTTGGACTACAGGGACTATTAATAGAAGACCCAGAATTTGATCGACTATTAGAAAAATTGATCGAAAAATTTAGTCAATCCTTAGGAAGCGAATTACAAGCAGAACACAGCATTGATCAAATTGAATCTTTACTCAATGATTTATTAGAAGAAATTAAAATTAACTATGTTCAAAATCTCTCTCAGGAAAATATTGAAAACATTTTAGAACAAACTCGCGCCCTTCGCCAACAAACACAGACACAAATCACTCGCTATAGATAATGGATGCTGATTTAAAAATTAATCATCAAGTTTCTAATATCAAAATTGTAAAAACCAAACAAACCTAAAGCAAATCCCCCTAAACAGATGAAAATTAAAATAGACATCACTTGCCATTGAGGATATCCTAGTTTTTGTAATTCTAATTTAGCTAAAATGGCACCACAAAATAATAGAAAGAAATGAGCAAAAAAAGCAATCCAACGCAGCATTACAACAATGATAAATGACCACAATAAAACTGCTAAAATCGCTTTATTATCTGATTTAAAACTACTACCAAAGAGAATCGTGATAATAGCAACTGGGGCTGCTAAACTAGCAGTAATCAGTAGGACTAGGCTTCCTGCTAAAATATGAAGCATTAAAAAAATGGTTTCGTCTTCAAAAAACCATCCCCAAGCTTCCCCTTGCTTAGCTAAGTGATGACTCCAAGCGATCGCAGAATGGCCAACATACCAACCAAAAACACCATAGGTAAGCACAACGATGCTTAAACAAATAAAAGGAAACCGAATGAACTTTGCCATAACTTCATTTTAATGATCTCGATTGGGTTACAAGAGAAAATTTAGATTTTTCTTGCAATCATTTTAATAGTATAAATGTTCTCATGAGAAGTGGAAATAAGAATGCTTACGATAGCATTCAGCTATCAGCCGTCAGCCATCAGCTAAAAACTAATACCAATTTCACAATCTAAGACTACAGATCAAGATTTTTCCTCCCCCCACACCTCCCACACCTCCCACCCTGCCCACACTCCCTCATCTGTAGCCAACTTTAAGGAAAATGGTATAACCCTGAGAAGGAGGATTTGATATTGAGAAACTTTAGAGATTCGTTTCCTCAAACTGTCAAAAGCTGAACGCCGAACGCTGAGGGCTGAATGCTTACATGCTACCCCCTTGACAATTCATCATGACTGAAAAGTAAGCTCAGAAAAATTACCCATATTTAACAACACAATTTCTGCAAATTCCCTAAAATTGCTGATGGGTTAGGGACGCATAACGGGGATGATGAAGGCAAGGATCTGTAATGATTCTTCAACTTTTTTTCCAAATAACCCCTTGTCAGGTCGGTTATGATAACAATGTTAGGTGAATCAATGGAGTGACTATCATTAATGATCAATCTAAATTGGGATTAAAATAGAAAAAAATAAATCCTAAAATGATAACCTAAAAAAATTATTGTCTATCATATTCCTACTGTTTTTTCCTTAAACCATTTAACTTAGTACGGGATCACTGACAAGTTTTATTTTCTGAGAAAAATTATTACCTTATTAAATTAATAAGGGATATTATCATGAATGTAACAGATTATACCATCAAGAATTTTGTGTTAGGCTGCGGATCTTCTGAGCCTGTTTCTATTTCTAAATGGTTCAAATACCCAGGCTCAAAAGCGTTACAATCCTTAAGAAATCGCCTGGAGCATCAAGAAATTAGCGATCGCACTTTTGCCCATCGTCTTTGTCGTCTTATTCCTGCTCAATGTCCATTTGAACGGAAAATTGAGTTATTTGGTCATGTGTTATTCAATATTCCCCCGCTATGTAAACTAAACCCCTTATACGATGATTTAATGGCGTTACGCTTCCGCGCCCTTTGTTATCTTGCTGAAGAATGGGACGAAGATATCAGTCAATATTGTTAAAAACTAATACTGATGTACCCTAAAAAGCTCTAAATGGTGTACCATGCCTATAGTTACCCATCTTTGAGAGCAACAGCAACTATGGCAATTATTCCCCTGAAAGCTTGGTATTTAGGGCAATATGAACCGATACGGGACGTGGTCAAACGTCCCCCAGACTTACGGTTAAACCGTAATAGCTTATTAAAATCTGCCCTGAGAGCGGATTTTTTGGACGATAAAGAGGTCATTCAACAATCTGAGTGGTTTCAACGTTATTTAGAAGGGGAAGTCGTAGAATTCCATATTGAAGGGAGTGGAGGGTATACCATTGCCAACTTGGATCTCGTTTCTCAGGAATTGTATCTGAGTAAGCAAGACATCGTAGCAACCCTAGAACCGATGATCTTTTTCAGTGGACAGATAGAATATCCTCACTCCAGCAATAGCATTCAAACCGTTTTAACAGAAACCATCAACCAGTATAACCAGCGATCGCGTTATCTCCTCACCCTAGAAGTTGCATCCCGTCCCCAAGACTCCCCGTTACGACTCAGCGACACCCAACTTAGAAAACTGCGAAAAAGTTTATTATTGGTGGTTGATGGCACTCCCGTTACTCAGATCAAACAAGAAGAAACCTCCCGTTTAATTCCCAGTCCTTCGGTTTGTACTGAACTCGGATACGCATTGCAAAGTAAACGAGGAGGACAAATTTTGTTAGTCCATCAGCAGCGATCGGAATTTTCCGGTCAATGGCCGTTTGATCTCCCATCCCATCAACAACTAGCATTTAAAACTGCTGACGATCTCTCCCAAACCTTACCCCGAGTTGTAGAAGCTTTATTACAACGCTTCAAATTAACCCCGTAGTCACCGATAATATAAGAAACAAAGCAGATAGGAGGGTTAAATATGCCAAGAAAACCTGATGAATACGCAGTTTACCTGTTTCTTTCCAGTGGCCACCGAGAAGAGGTACGGTTTGCCCAAATTCAGGAATTTCAAAAATGGTACAGTGGGGAAATTGTCCCTAAATTTGATTCAGAGGAATTTATCAATGTTCCCATTAAAAATATTCAGGGAGAATATATGGTGATTCGTCCGTCAAGTATTATGGCTATTCGGGTTGAACCTGTGTTTTTTGGAAGTGTAGAAAGAGCATAATGGTTAACCTGATAACCTGTTAAACAAATGAAATTAATCTATGAACAAAGCGATCGCCAGTGTATTCATCGGTTTGGGACTTATTTTATTTCCGCCTCAAATAATCCTAGCTCAAACCCTTCCTTTACATCCAGTTGAACCGACAGAAATAGATGCTATTTGGTCAGAAGATGAACAACTGTGGGGAACATCGGAAAAACGAGGAGATAAATGGTCATTAATTCGTGCCATTAGTTATAGTTTACGGTATTTAGATACCCCTAAAGCAGTAGAAGTATATGATAATTATCCCATTCCTGGTATTACCCGCGATCGCGTTCGTCGTTCTTTAATGCGGTTTAAACAATTATTGAAAACAGCAAAAACGCCAGAAGCATTACAAACAGCCATAGCAAAAGAGTTTACCTTGTATCAATCAGTGGGTAATGATAATCAAGGAACCGTACATTTTACAGGGTATTTTGAACCCGTTTATAGAGCGAGTCGTCAACGAACTGCTGAATATCGTTATCCTTTGTATTTTGAACCAAAAGACTTTGAAAACTGGCAAAAACCGCACCCGACTCGCTTGGAATTAGAGGGAGAAAATGGGTTAGGCAATAATAGTATTATTAGAGGGAATGAACTGATTTGGATGCGCGATCGCCTGGAAGCCTATTTAGTTCATGTACAAGGTTCTGCTAGGCTAATCTTAACCAATGGAGAGACAATAACAGTGGGTTATGATAGCAGTACAGATTATCCTTACGTCAGTATTGGCAGGGAAGTGGTTAAGGATGGAATTTTTGAGTTAGAAGAGCTAACCTTACCTCGATTAATGGGTTATTTAAACGAAAATCCTCAACAATTAAGTAACTATTTACCCCGCAATAATCGCTTTATTTTCTTCCGTGAAACCGATGGCGCACCCCCTCAAGGCAGTTTAAGCGTTCCCGTTACCGCAGAACGATCAATTGCTACCGATAAATCTATGATGCCTCCTGGTGCGTTAGCATTAATTAAAACCGCCATTCCTTATGTGACGAAAACAGGGGAAATGGAAACAAGGTTAGTCACTCGTTATGTATTGGATCAAGATACAGGAAGTGCTATTCAAGGGCCTGGAAGAGTTGATATTTTTATGGGAACTGGAAAACAAGCCGGCGATCGCGCAGGGTTAATTAGTAATAATGGGAAACTTTATTATTTATTATTGAAACAGTGAATTTTAGGCAAAAGACGCTCATGTAAGTGAAGAAAAAACCATCAAAAAATAATGAGGAGAGGACAAATATTGTCCCCTCCAGGGTTTAGCGTCTGCTTTTTTTATCTCGGTCTTGACGACGGCGATCGCGCCATTCTACGGTTGTTAGGTAAAGTATCCCCCCACTGACTAAAACGAGTAACACGAAGGCAGTGAGAAAGAGTAAAGTGAGAATAGAGGATGTTTCCACAGTGCTAGAAACCGTTACGTCCCCAGACAACCATAGCGATAGACCAAGTAAATAAAGCTAACACGCTAACCCAACCCAGAGCTAAAATATCCATAGCAATTTATGTTTATAAAATGACGTGAGTTTGAAAACCACACAAACTATGATACTTCTATTTGGTGAGGTTGTGGATAGTAGGATTATTTATAATGTCAAATTTGGAGCGTATTGAATCGGTAAAAGCAGGTTATTTAGGAGGAATGGGGTTTACTTTCCCCTATGTCCTGATTTTAGCCATCAATTACGGGACTTGGGATGTCCATGTTTCTGATCTTATTAGTTTAGGGATTAAAGTAGCGATCGCTTTCATCAGTGGTTTTCTTTTTGCTGTTACCTATCGCTACATTGTTCGTACGGATAAAAACGGTCATCTCAAAGATGGGGCTGTCTTGGCTTTTGGGTTAGTTCGGGGATTGGTTCCTGTAGAAATATCTTCTGATATTTTTCATCATTTAGGACAATTAACCATACTAGGTATAGAAAGCATTATTTGTTTTGCGGTTGCTCGTTTTTGTTTAGAGTTTGCTTTTGAGAGGGGTTGGATTAAACTATTTTCTTGATAACCTGAGTTGGATATACAATAATCGCCTATAATTCAGTTGTTTATTATGAAAAGCTTTTTATCAGCAAAAATTTTTGGTGTTTTTTACTATTAATGATACCATTTCTCATTAATAGCTAGATAGATCGTGTTTAAAGTGCAAGTTGGGTTAAGGCACGAAACCCAACACCCGTAAGCTTTTGTTGGGTTTCACTATCGTTTTACCCAACTACCAAGTTTCCGATTACTACATAAAAGACCAAATTAATATTTAAGTTATCGGGGTATGGAAGGAATACGGATACTGTTGGCATACCTCTACTCCAAAATTCCATGACGATCATTTAATTCGCAGTACCATTCACCCCAGGATCATCAATATGGAGAAACCTAATAATGTTAATGCTATAGATTTAATCCAAGAATTTATATATACCTGGGGTATATTACGTTGCTTAAGCTGTTTATAGTAGAATAGACTAAAAAACAAGATGAAAACAACTGCTAATCCCCAACCTATAGTCTTGAAGCTCTTGATTGATAGATTACTAGAATCGTCTAGAAATATACCAATCGTTATAGTTGGAATGAAAATAATTGCAGATAGCATGAGAATCCGATAGGTGATGCTCTTAGATAAACCTTGAAGCTCAGCCCTTTCTTCGTGCGTGAGATTCTTAAAGGTATGCTCTCTCAGTGAAAATTGAACCCACGAGCAAATCCAGAAAATTCCAAGACCGATGATTGTCTGATATCTCATAAAATAGTCTCCCTCTGCAAGACTTTGAATTATTTTCTATTTTGGGTCAGATCTAGCAAAGACACTGTTGGCGAAAGTAATCGTCGCTGAAATTAAAAGTATTACAACAACAGAAAAATACATCCGAGTTCCCTTTTACTTTTTGCCTTTTCCCTTGCTAAAACGCATTTTAAATGCGTTTTAGCTTAGTTTTACCTAATACTCAAGATCTAGACTTGGATTATGAAGTCAGTAGCTGTTAATTGGGGATTGCTAGTTAAAGTCAGAAACTGACCCCCAGAACCTAAACCAGCATCAGAGCCATTTTGGTTGTAGAACAGATTGCCTGTTGTTTGGTTGTAAGCGATCAATGCCTCTGTGGTAGCAGCAAGGGCATCATCGTCAATAAGAGCAAATTCGTTTAAAACACTAAAACCATTCCCTGAAGAACTTGTTAGGGAAGCAAAGGTAGTTTTGTCTAGCACAATCTTATCACTACCTCCTTGAAAGTCGGTGATGATGTCACGTCCCACTGTATCGGGCGTGAAGGGGGTGTTAGTGTCATAGACAAAGCGATCTGCTCCTGAACCTCCTGTTAGTAGGTCATCTCCTTTACCCCCGATGAGGGTATCGTTGCCAGAATCCCCGTTGAGAACATCATTGCCCTCTCCTGCATTTAAAGTGTCACTATCATAGCCCCCATCTAAAGAGTCATCGCCAACACCGCCATCTAAAGTATCATTGCCAGATCCACCATTTAAAGTGTCATTGCCTTCTCCACCAGTCAGACTATCATCGTAGCCTCCTGTGGTGATCTCA
>JASJDW010000118.1 GCA_030064955.1 Crocosphaera sp. | reverse complement strand
GATTTTTTGGGAAATTTCCTGAAGACTATTATACCCACAGAATTTTGATGATTGAGTTTTTTCCAACTCAATTAATTGCACCACTTTTAATAATAGTTGAAACTGTTTTAGTCGTAGCTTTGCTTATTTTATTAGTTGGCTTAAGAGTTAGAATAGCAACTGTTATTGTCTTAATTTTCGGCTGTTTTTTAGAAGCTTGGTATAGCAGTGTTGATTATGAAAAAGGAGTGGTAATACTGGTTTTTTATATTCCTTTTTTCATGTTACTTAATAATCATTGGGGGGATACCTATTCTTTAGATTCAATTTTAAATAAGCGAAAATATAATACTGATATAAATCCATCAGATTCAGATGGTAAATACTGCGTTGTTCCTCGAGTAATTTTAATTATTCTCTCTGCTTTATTTTTCTCATCTGCTATTTTTAAATTTTTAGGAACTTGGTTAACTTTTCCAGAACTTATTGCTGATTTTATGCTTAAACAGAGTGTTAAAGCTTCAATTTATGGACTCCCGACTAATTCTCTAGTTCCTTTTTTAGCTCAAATACCTATCATTTATAATGCAATGCGTCTTTCTGTTTTACTATTTGAAGCAGGGTTTTTCTTATCTATTTTTTCTAGAAAGTTACGCAATATTTTGATCCCTTTAGCTTTAATTTTTCATGCTGTTAATGCTTTATGGTTTGTTGTTACCTTTACCCCAGTTTTGGTGGTCTATTTTCTGTTTATTGATCTTCAGGTTATCCGAGAAAAATTCTTGCCTCAACCCCGAAAATTTTTAGAAACGATTTCCCCTAATCTCCTACAAATAGCAACTATTATGGTTGCAGTTATAATCGGAATTCTTTGGAACAGTAATATTGATGTGCGATCGCTCATTAACTTATGGGGAATTATCGATTGGCGCACTATTTGGTATCCTGTTTTACCTTTAGCAATTATTTGGTTAGTTATTAGTATTATTAATATTTTTAAAGGTAGTTCTTCTTCATCTGTTTAATATGCTGCATATTCGTCCTCATCGCCGACAGTTTGTACTTGGTTCCCTATCTTTTAAACCCTATCAAGATTGGTTTTGTCAAGAGATTGAACCCAATATTTGGATTTCTCATTGTCCTGACTTACGAATCAGTTGGACAAAAGATGCTGATGGGGTAAGTTGGGGGTTATTTGGATTAGCTATAGAATCTCTCCCAGAAAAGTTAGACCCTTTAGGAGAAATTGCCCGAACAACGACCCCAAACGTACCAGAAATGTATATGACTTGGTCAGGCCGTTGGTTATTAGTGGGGAATGGTCAAATTCATCTTGATGCTAGTGGGTTACTAGGTTGTTATTATGGGGTTTGTAATAACCAGATGTGGGTATCGAGTAGTCCTGTTTTACTGGCAGAAATTTTACAGTTAAATCAAACTTCAGAGATTGATTCTAGACTCTTACAATACGAAACAGGGATTTCTTGGTTTACTCCACCTCGATCGCCTTTTCATTCGATTCAACATCTTTTACCTTCCCAAGTTCTCAACTTCAAGCAACAAACGATTAAACCTCGTCCTTTGATGCCACCCATAGACCAAACCCGTAGCTATGAGGAATTGTTAGAAGCCGTCAAAATCAGTTTAATGAGCATTTTACGGCGTTTATCCCATATTAGTCCCCAACTGTGGCTAGGTTTGACAGCAGGTTACGATTCACGCTTGATGTTAATTCTGAGTCGCATGGCCGATATTGAAGTATTAACTTTTACTCGTAAAGCGGGAAGAACATCTATTGCTGACCTTATTTTACCCCCACAATTAGCGGCTCAATGTGGTTATTCTCATGAATTTAAGACAGTTGGTAAGGAGGATAGAAGTAAAAAAGAAGTGCTATTAAAACACAGTGGGAATAATATTTCTCAAGGAGATGCAGAACCTTTTTTAAAGGGGGTTCGTGAAGGGATGACTGGTATTTCTTTTGGAGGACATGGTTTTGCGATCGCTAGTGGTTTTGCTCAGTTAAGAACGTTATCTGCAACTTTTGATGATCCAGAACTAACGGCTAAAGAAATTGCTTATCTTTTTCGAGAACCAGTTAATTCTACGGCTACAGAAGGATTAAAACAATGGTTAGCTTGGGTAAAAAAATATCCTCAAGATAATTTAGATTGGCGCGATCGCTTTTACTTAGAACAACGACAAGGGGGTTGGTTATCGGCAAAAGAACAAGTTTATGATCTGGCTATATTAGAAAGATTCCCTATTCTTAATTGTGCCAATATTTATTGTTTACTACTGAGTATTAAAGAAGAAAAACGTTTAGGTTCTTTAGTACAAGAAGAGTTGATGAGTCAATGTATGCCCGAAATACTTAAATATCCTTTTAACCCCGATGATTCCTACTTTGGAATTGCCAAAATTATCAGTAGTAAATCCTGGCAATTACCGGCATACATCAATTATCAATTGACAGGAAAATTACGATGGATTTGGCGTTCTTTAACTTTATCTAAGAATTAATTACCAACGACAAGCATTAGGTCCTTCTGTTTGAATCACACGAAAATCCATAAAATACATTTCCCAGTTAGTTTTATCGGTCTTCCACCCAGGATCATTAACAATATCATTGGTTTGATAAATTTGCCCTTTATATTCAAAAATCATCGGCACTTCATAACCTACTTTCTTCCATTTTAAGATCAACTTTTTAAATTCAACAACAGGTAAACTATGACCTTTTAAAGTACGATATTTATGTCCTGTTTTATATTTTTCATCATCAATTTCTAAGAAGTAAACTGAATCTTCTTGATAATTCCAAATTTTTAAAGGGTTATTCCTCAATAATAAATGATTAGAAACTTCTCCTTCTGTTTTTAAGTTACTAAACATAGAAAAATTACCGGCTGTTCTCAATCCGAAATAAGATGTCATTCCAAATAAAAGGAGTAAAATGGGAAAAATCAGTAATACCTTAGAGGTCTTTAAAAGCATAATTGGAACACCTTGCCACTTCATGGGTTGTGGTTTAGCAAATCTTTCCTGAAGAATGGGAAAGATCAAAATCATAGCAGCAATATTAAAGATAATTCCCACAATTGTATTATCATTATTTATTGGTAGAAAATGATGATGAATTAAGGATACCAAACTAAGAAATAATGTCACACCAATATATAAATAAATACGTTTCACTTTTATTTTATTAAATACAATTATATCACTGCCTAATAATTGATAATAGTTATCGGGAATAAACATAATGAGAAAAGGTAAAATTAAAGATCCGAAATCCACAAAACCAATTAAAGCTAGAACAGAGTGCATTGTCCAAGAATATAAAATCATGGGAGCTTGTAATTGAGGAATAATTAATAAAAAACCACCTACTAATTCCCAAAGAACTACCAAGATAGCATTAGATAAAATAATAGCTGCTTTAACTTTTCCAGGTATAGTTAAAAAAGCAACAATTGAAGTTGTGATAAGAATTATAGCTGTTATACTCAAGACAGTAATTTTCGGAATATCCCATTTTATTCCAGAAACAAGATTGACTATTTTATTAAATATTGTTAGCTTCCATAATATAAACAATAAACCACCGAAAATAATCAAAGCGGTTGGTATATATAAAATACTTGTTTTCAACATATCATAGATAGCAAATAACATTCCTCCTGTACAAGAAACTTTAGTATTGAAAAAATCAGTATTAAATTTATGAAAACCTGCTATGGTATAAATAAGTATAGTAAATATTTGTAAAATAGGTCGAATTAAATCAAAGTAAAACTCTCCTGAAATTTGTCTAGGATAACGAATCCATCCGTAAAGAGCAGCAGCAATTAAAGTTAAATTAGTAAAAATAACTAGATTGACATGATTAGCCACTTCTGGAAAATGAAATAGGAAAAGATATAAGTTGTTTAAACTGATAAAAATAATAAACTTAAACAAATTTATTTTGCTACTAATCATTATGATTGCAACAACAATAAAGAAAGTGGTGAACCCTGAATCTTTCCAGTTTTCGACCATTTCCATCAGGAAACCCACTATATATAAAATTGCAAAAATTGAAAACTTTTTCATATTTTTTACTATAATAATTTAGTTCATAAAAAGCAAACCTACTATAATCAGGTTAATTTGTCAATGAGTATCAAACAAAAAGCAATTAAAGGGGTAATTTGGTCAGCTATTCAAAACTGGGGAACTCAAGCAGTTTCTTTCATTGTATTTTTTGTTCTTGCACGTTTATTAAGTCCAGAAGATTTCGGTTTAGTAGCATTAGCTAATGTTTTTTTAGCATTTATGAGTATTTTCTTAGAACAAGGATTTGCTCAAGCTATTATACAAAGACAAGACTTAGAAGCCGAACATTTAGATACAGCCTTTTGGACTAATTTAGCCATCGGTTTAATCTTAGCCATTATTAGTTTTTTAAGTTCAGGTTTTGTGGCCAATAAGTTTGGTCAACCTGACTTAACCCCCATTTTACAATGTTTTTCAGCCTTATTTATTATTGCTGCTTTATCGAAAATACAACAAGCTATATTAGAACGAAAATTTGAATATAAAGCGGTTGCCTTACGTTGGTTATTTGGGACAACCATAGGAGGCGTTGTGGGGATAATTATGGCCTTTAATGGCTTTGGTATTTGGAGTTTAGTAGCACAACAAATTGTCCATGAAACTGTTGGCACGATTGTTCTTTGGATCTCAAGTGATTGGCGGCCTAAATTACGATTTTCTTCTACCCATTTTCAGCATATTTTTAGCTTTGGCATTAGTATTTTGGGATTGAATTTTACTAATTTTTTTAATAATAGAGTCAATGAGTTTTTAATTGGTTATTTCCTCAATCCTGTTGCATTGGGCTATTATACCATCGCCTATCGTTTACTAAAAGTGATGATAGACTTATTAGTTAAAACCACTACTAATGTTACTTTACCAACATTTTCAAGATTGAAAACAGACTTAGATAAATTTCGTCAAACCTTTTATACAGTCACTCAATTAACCAGTGTGTTTGCTTTCCCTTGTTTTTTGGGAATGGCGATTATGGCTCCAGAATTAATTAAAGTATTATTTGGAGAAAAATGGCTACCTGTTATTCCATTAATACAAATATTAACAGTCATGGGACTTTTTCGCTCTGTTTCTTTTTTCAAAAGCTCGGTTATAATATCGATGGGTAAGCCTACTTGGTCTTTATATTTAAAGCTCGTTAGTGTAGTCCTCAATTTTATCCTTTTTGCTATCGCTTACCGTTGGGGAATTGTTGCCGTGACTATTGCTTATACTGTTCGTACTATTATCGTTTTTCCCATTGGTCAATGGGCGGTTAGTAGATTAATTAAAACGCCCCTTTTAACTTATCTACAGCAATTTATTACTCCTTTACTAAGTGCTAGTATTATGGCGATCGCTGTTTATACAACTAGAGTTAGTTTATCAAATTTCCTAACCCCTCAATTACTGATTATTGTCTGTACTTTAATCGGGATGATCATTTATGCTATAGCCCTTACCATTATTGCACCTAAACTGTTTAAACAGTTATTAGAATTAGCTAAATTAGTCATTTCTAAAGGTTCGTCTTAATTCAGTCTCATTATCTAAGAGTTTTTCTTCTTTCAGTTGTTTAATGGCTGGTGCATATGCCTTATCTTTATCAGTATTGATAACTCTAGGCCGCTCAACTTATCGATCATACCTCTTCCACAGATTCGCTACACTACCGCCGAGTTTTGGGGCAAAAAAACCATAAAGATTGGCTAATTGTGATAGGAATAATAAAGTACAAAAAAAGAGTTTCAATGATTGCTTATGCTTAGTCGTAAGGGGATAGGTGAATAATTTCCAGTAAAAGTCTAAAGGTTCAATTTTGACGGAGGTTTGATTCCGTTGAGAACGAACTTGATGGAAGTAATATGCCCCACGACCATAATTAAAATGTTGTCGCCAAAATTTAGCTAAACTCAGATAATGAGAATGATACATGATGGCTTCAGGAACATAATGTAATGAATATCCCCTAAATAGCCAGCGATCGCAAAACTCTCTGTCTTCTCCTGCCGCTAAAGGAAAAGTAACATCAAACTGTCCTACTTTCTCAAATAAATCTTTAGACAGAGCAAAATTATTAGAGGCAAAAAAGGTCGCTTGAGCAGACTTTTGATTGTAATAATCGTAGAGATAATCGATTAATAATTGACTGACTGATGAATAAGGGTTATCAGGTAGGGCATTGATGGTTTTTCCTCCTAAGATGGCGTTTGAAGTCTTAGAAAACCCATTTTCTAGGGCTGAGAGCCAGTTTTCATCTAGGGTACAGTCATCATCAGTGAAGGCTAAATATTGTCCCTTCGCTGCATTAGCCCCAGTATTACGAGCTTTTGCTGGCCCGCCATTGGTTTGGCGAATAAGAGTAAGATTTAGGTGATGATAGTAAGGATTAACTATATTATCAAGGGGTTCTTCGCTACCGTCATCAACAATTATTACTTCAAAGTGATCGCGTTTATATTCTAGGGTCTGCAGAGAATCTAAACAGGTTTTTAATGGTTGAGGACGATTATAAGTAGGAATTACAATGGAAAAAGTTAAAGTAGATTGCATCATAATCAATTAATTCAATACCAGGGTAAGCTCATCTAAAATTGTATAAAATGTACTTGACAAAAAAAATAAAATACAGTTGATGAACTATAAGTCAAGAGCTTTTTCTAGCTAGGATTAGATATTCTGACTCCCAAACTTTACCATAAGCTTCTTTCGTCAAACTCAGGTTTGGTTTGCATCACAACTATATCCAACTTTCATCCTCATCATCATCAGCGTCTGGAGATGGGCGATAGGGAGGAGTAATCACTCGATATTTAGCCTCATAAACTTGGTCATTAGGGGAAGATTTTTTCTCAACCACAGGGGAATCTTGAGGAGGATCACTTTTGGGGCGATCGCTTAATTCTCTATAAGTATATGAATAAACAGTTCCCTCTCGAGATGAGGTTTTAGGTGGTTGTTGTACTTCAAACTCTGAACGGGTTTCTTCAAGATTCGGTGTAGCTTGAGGAATGGTTTGTTCCATGGGAGGTTCTTCAATATCCCACTCATCATCATTCTCCTCTTCTTGTACAGTATTTTCCCATTCTCTCGGTGGAGGCGATTCCCAGTCCGATTGTTTGGGTTCAGGACGTTCGTAGGGAGGTTCGGGGGAGGGTTGGGGTTGAGGATGACGGTTAGAACTTTGTCTCGGGGTGGTAAAACGGGGCGATCGCGTTAATAATTGAATTAGTAAACTGGTAATCGTTCCGACTAGGGTAAAGCCAATGACCCATATACCCAAAGGAAGTTTCAGTGAAAACATAGCTGTTTTAGCATCCGTTCCCAGAAAATAAAGGATGATGGGCTGCTGATTTTGCAGCAGAATCAAAACTGTCCCCACCAACATCAATACTAATACAATTAACCGCATATTAAGTTCTATTCATCAGAGAAAGATGATGGTTGCTTTTGGTGTCTAAGATGATTATATAACGCCTCTAATCCTAACAGATAGCTATCTGCTCCAAAACCACTAATTTGTCCCACTGCGATCGGGGCAATGTAAGAATGATGACGGAAGCTTTCCCGCTGATATATATTACTTAAGTGAACCTCAACTGTGGGGATTTTAACGGCAGATAAAGCATCGCGAATGGCAACGCTAGTATGAGTGTAAGCCCCTGCATTAATCAGTATTCCTTGATGTTTCCCTAAAGCGGATTGTATTGCTTCTACTAAGACCCCTTCATGGTTGGATTGGGTTATAGAGAGAACAATACCTAAAGCTTCCGCCTTCTCACTGAGAAGACGGTTAATTGCTTCTAGGGTAACAGAACCATAAATTCCAGGTTCACGAATACCTAACATGTTAAGGTTAGGCCCATGAATTGTTAGAATACTTAGGCTTTTGGAAGATTCACTGAACACACCAGACCTACTTATTTATAGCGGCGACGCTGTGGGTCGTTGACTGGGATGGGTATAAGTTCTGGTTCTGGTTCGGCTTGAGGGCCTAATAGGGTTTCGATCAGCTTTTGTGCCAATTCTCTAAGCTTTTCTAGAACTTTTTCTAAATAGTCCATCAGGCAGAGGGCTCCTGTAGTATAGTTGCTTCCCTTGAACGGTTTGTCAACTGATAAACAGACCGTTCGTTCAGAGGTTATCGGTACTGTTGATGACAAACCTAGGTTGTAAACGATTTTATAGTTATATTAACTATAACATAAAATTCTAAAATTTGGGCCGGGGTCCAACAGAAAGGGCAGGGGAGTAGGGAGCAGGGAGAACATTTATTGTCGCTACACCCCACGCCCTACAGCTTGTTCAACTATTTTAACCATTGGAATTACTAACGATGACTCCTCCGTTTTATTGGGAAGAAGCCAAGGAATATTTAACAGCTAATGATCAGGTAATGGCGGGTTTAATTGTTTCTTATCCTGATGAAGCAATGATTAATTATCATAACCCTTTCTACACTTTAGTTAAAGCAATTGTTGGACAACAAATATCAGTTAAAGCAGCTAATGCCATTAGCCAAAGGCTCGAAAAGCTGGTTGGAAATATCTCCCCCATTAACTATTTAACTAAGGATGAAGTAGCCTTGCGCTCTTGTGGCTTATCTCGTCAAAAAATCACTTATATTACTAACATAGCTCAAGCTTTTGAAAACAAAATTTTTACCCCTGAAAATTGGAATCATATGACCGATGAAGAAATAACCAAGCAATTAATGGCGATCAAGGGAATCGGCCCTTGGACTGCACAAATGTTTTTGATTTTTCATCTTCACCGTTCTGATATTTTACCCTTAAGAGATCTAGGTTTAATCAAGGCAATTCAAGAACATTATGGAACAGAAAAATCCTTAAATTCTGAGCAAATTCAAGAATTGTCACAACGATGGAAACCCTATCGCACAGTGGCAACTTGGTATCTTTGGCGGAGTTTAGATCCTATTCCTGTGCAGTATTAAGATCAAGGTAAGCATTCAGCTATCAGTTATCAGCCATCAGCTTACTTTATGTGTTTATAGAGGAACCCAAATCTTTCCCAAAGAAGAATCAAAAGTGACTGAAATTAAACGAATGCTTATCGCTTTCATCTCTTAGCTGAAAGCCGAACGCTGACGGCTGAATGCTTACAGATGAAGTCAGAACTCAGAACTCAGAAGTTTAAACCAAACTGAGGTTAAGATAGATGAAATCAGAAACCATATTAAGAATTATGAACTTATGGACAAAGAACCATTGATTGAACTTAGAGGGGTTTCTAAATCCTTTGGTAGTCAGATGATTTTAGATGAAATTGACTTAACCGTTTATCGAGGAGAAGCCCTGGTGATCATTGGTCCATCAGGTACCGGAAAATCCACCATTTTACGGCTGATTGCTGGATTACTTCCCTTAGATAGTGGAGAAATTTATATCCAAGGAAAACGACGCAAAGGCATCATCGAAGATGGCCATCAACCCATGCGTATTGCCTTTGTTTTTCAACAAGCGGCCTTGTTTGACTCCCTCACCGTAGATGGAAATGTGGGCTTTTTTCTCTATGAACATTCCAAACTCCCCCATCCTCGTATTCGGGAATTAGTAGAAGCTAAACTAGCTATGGTGGGTTTGCAGGGAATGAGCGATCGCTATCCCTCCCAACTCTCAGGAGGGATGAGAAAACGAGTTAGTTTTGCTCGGGCCCTGATTGCCAACCCAGACGATCCTTTGGATGACCCCGAAATTGTCCTTTACGACGAACCCACTGCTGGCCTTGATCCCATCTCCTCGACGGTTATAGAAGACTTAGTAAGAAGCTTACAAAAAGCTCCAGGGGGTTGTGATACTTATGTTATGGTATCCCATCAAGATAGTACCATTCGCCGCACTGCCGATCGCGTTATATTTCTGTATGGGGGCAAAATTCAATGGGAAGGAAAAGTCCATGAAATCGATGAGACACCTAATCCCATCGTCAGACAGTTCTTTAATGCCAGTGTTAAAGGCCCCATTCGAGTGATTGATTAAGTTATGGTAAGAGGGGGATAAATACCAAAATCCTTGTGTGAAACAGTGTGAGGCAAGACTATGTTACGAATGCGAACCCTTCAAGAAGGCTCAGTAGGACTGTTTGCCCTGTTTGGTTTGATTATATTTGGAAGCTTAGTGGTTTGGCTGAGAGGGGGTATTCTCGGCCAAAAAACCTATCAGTTTTTTGCAGACTTCCAAGATGTCAATGGCTTACAAATTGGGGCCCCAGTTCGTTATCGTGGGGTAGCTGTGGGGAAAATTTTGGGGCTACAACCCAGTAGTAATGGGGTAACTGTGGCTTTAGAAATTTCCTCTGCCCAGTTGCGTATTCCGAAAGACTCTAAAGTCCAGATTAACCGTTTTGGTCTGATTGGAGAAGCGTCAGTGGATATTACGCCGTTGCAAGAGTTATCAGAGGACGCATTAACCCTTGATCCTACCAGTGAAGACTGTGCCAAAACAGGGAAAATTCTCTGCAATGACGATGAAGTTATGGGAGAAACGGGATCACAGTTGGTTGAAGCTTTGACCCGTTTGAGTAATGCTTATAGCGATCCTGAGTTTGTGGGTAATATGAACGCAGCGGCGAGAAATGTGGCTAACGCAGGGGACAAAATTGCTACTTTGTCTCAAGAGGTCACTCAGTTATCCAAAACTGCACGGGGGGAAATTGGCGGAGTAAGTGAAGTTCTTCGCAGTGCAGATCAAGCTGCTCAAGATGCCTCTCAATTAATGAGTAATGTAAATACGGTGGTGGCAGAAAATCGCACCGATATTAACCGAACGGTACGGAGTGCTGCTAATTTAATTAGTAATTTAGATGGGTTAGTCTCAGAAAATAGAGGAAATATTGTTAATACCTTAAGCAGCATTGAAAGAACCAGCGATCAAGTGCGGTTATTAGCCCTTAACTTTAATACAACTGTGGATCGCCTCAATCAAGGGATCGATGAAATTGATATGGCAAAATTGGCTAATGATCTTGAAATCTTGATGACCAATGCAGCCCAAACCGCAGCAAATTTACAAAATTTATCCCAATCTCTCAATGATCCTGAAGTGTTGGTGACCATTCAAAAAACCTTAGATTCTGCCCGTGTTACCTTTGAAAATACCCAAAAAATAACCTCTGACGTAGAAGAATTAACCGGAGATCCCACTTTTAGAAATAATATTCGTAAATTAATTGATGGACTGAGTAATTTAGTCGCTTATACGGAACAATTAGAACAACAAGTTTATTTGGGACAAGTTATAGAATCTGTCACCGATCAGGTCGAATATAGCTTACTCTCACAAGAAAGTTTAAAATCATTTTCTCCTGGTGAAAAAGCCCCTGCTAGATTACCAAAACGTCTCTCAACTGTCAAAAAAACTACGTCTAAAATGGATAAAGATGTGACACCGACTCCACTAAAAAACAATGACAAAAAACGAGAGTAATAAAAAAAATCACCTAAAAATTGCTAACTATCTTCAGGAGAAAACTGATTCAGCTAAGGTCATAATATTTAGTTTTCTAAACAATCTTGTCTCTGCTCTTGCATTTCCTCTCATATTCAACCTAAAATTTGAAGGATTTAGTATTTTCAAGACTATCTACTCCACGGCATAGATGTATTATCAGAAAGCTTGATTTGTCAAGAAAATGTAATAAAAATTTAATGCCGTGGCTTTGGTTATCCCCTAACTTGTTGATTGTTTATTCATTCAGCATAAACTTCTTTGTGAAATTTAGTTTATTTCATTTCATTCAACAGCGTTGTAGACGGTACCATGGCTCAAAAAACTCCTTTATCTTCGCCTTTCGACTATTCTGAACAGTTAAATAAAATTAATAACCTTGAAAATAGCAAAGCATATTGGCAAAAAATATTACAAACCCTTGAAACGATTTCTCCAACCCAAGACCTAGGATTAGACTTGACTAAGACTTTTGAAATCTTAGAATGTGAATTTGGAGATGAAATTGCGACATTTCCTAAGATATCTGAAAATAGTGAAGCAAATAAACACATCGATCAAGATGTTTACATTATCTGTCAAGGTCAAGTCAGATTAATTAGTTTCCAAACCAATAAACAGAGAAATGTCTCCATTTGTTTACTTAAAGAAGGGGACATTTTTGGGGGAGATGGGTTAGGCAATCAAATTAGTTGGTCTTATAGCGCGATCGCTGTGGGTTCAGTCCCGGTGCAGGTGGCTAAAATTTCGATGGCTCAATTACAACCCTATTTAAAAAAGTTACCAGAACTGGAAACCCATCTGGCAACCCTTGCCCAACAAAGACAAACCTTACTCTTTTTCAAGCTATTTACCAACCTGGGAACCCTCTCAAGTCTGAGGCTACAACAACTTTTACCCTATATCCAAAATAAGCGAATTCAAGCTGGAGAAAATCTGGCATCTTGGGAGAGAAAACAACCCGGTCGTTTGTGGTTGTCTCAAGGAGTTATTGAGACTGTCGATATCGAAATCGGTGGTTCTTTTGGATATCCTCGGACCATTCCTTCCACTTGGGTAACTCAAACGGATCTTGAAGTTTATCAAATTCTTAAACAGGACTGGGATACCGTTAGCGCGATCGCCCCAAGCTTACCCTCGTCACCCGATAAAGCTTCAAACACCCCAACCGCCACTGATCCAGCAGTTCCCAAACAACAGGATCGCTCTATTCCCCCTCCCAGTCCTTCCATTAACCCTGATTCTCCCCCTATCCCTGTCTCCCCCAACCCAGAATCATCAACGGTTGAATTTCCCAAACCCTTAAAAAAGCCCAAACGATTATGGCAAAGTTATCCCTTTATTCAACAACAAAGTGCTGCCGACTGCGGGGCTACCTGTTTAGCCATGATTAGTCAGTATTGGGGGAAAAGGCTCAATCTTAACTTTTTACGGGACTTAGCTGGAGTTGGGCGATCAGGGGCCTCGTTAAAAAACTTAGCGAAGGCCGCAGAAAATTTAGGGTATCAAGCTCGACCGGTACGAGCCAGTTTAAACCGTTTAATGGAAGAAAAAAACCCTTGGATCGCCCATTGGCAAGGGGATCACTATGTGGTTGTCTATCGAGTTAAAGGCGATCGCCTACTGATTGCCGATCCGGCCCAAGGTAAACGGTTAATGCCTCGCCAAGAATTTATCACAGGATGGACTGGCTATGGTTTATTACTTAACCCCACAGAACAGTTAAATCAAGTTCCCACAGAAAAACGGTCTTTGGGACGATTTTTGAGATTACTGTTACCCTATCGAACCCTAGGCATACAAATTATTCTAGCTTCTTTGCTCATTCAGATATTTGGTTTAGTCACCCCGTTATTTACCCAGATTATTCTGGATAAGGTAGTGGTTAACAAAAGTCTGACCACCCTCAATGTGTTTGCGCTGGGGGTTCTTCTATTTGGCATCTGGAGTGTTTTATTATCGGGGGTTCGACAGTACCTACTCAGCTATCTATCTAACCGTCTCGACCTCACCATGATTGGTGGGTTCATTAATCATGCGTTGCTGCTTCCCCTCAAATTTTTTGAATCTCGCCATGTGGGGGACATTATTACACGGGTTAATGAAAATCAGAAAATCCAGCGATTTTTACTCAATCAAGTGGTGTTAGCTTGGTTAGATTTTTTGATGGGATTTGTCTATTTAGGGTTAATGCTTTATTACAACTGGCAACTGACCTTGTTAATTTTGGCATTAATTCCCCCGATCATGTTGTTAACGTTAGCTGCAACCCCTTTATTGCGGAAAGTTTCGAGGGATGTGTTTAATCGATCGGCTGAACAAAACTCCGCCTTAGTGGAAACTATTACAGGGGTAGCAACCGTCAAAGCTACCGCAACAGAACGAGAACTGCGCTGGCGTTGGGAAGATCGTTTAACCAATTATCTCAATGCCCGATTTCGTAGCCAAAAACTGGGCATTAACTTACAAGCAGCCAGTGGTTTAATTAACTCCATTGGCAGTACCGCATTGCTATGGTATGGGGCGACTTTGGTGATTCAAGATCAACTGAGTATTGGTCAATTTGTAGCTTTTAATATGATGATTGGCAAAGTGCTTAATCCTGTTCTCTCCTTAGCCAATCTTTGGGATGAACTGCAAGAGGTGTTAATTTCCGTCGAACGACTCAATGATATTTTTGACACCACCCCAGAAGAAATACCCGGTCAACCCAAGTTACAATTACCCCCTCTCAAAGGCCATATCAAATTTGACAATGTGACCTTTCGTTATAACCCTGATGAAGAACGCAACACCTTACAGAATATTTCCTTTGAGGTGCAACCTGGGCAAACCATTGCCATTGTGGGGCGCAGTGGTTCAGGAAAAAGCACCTTAGTTAAGCTGCTTCAAGGACTTTATCCCCCAGAAACAGGAACCATTTATATCGATGAACAGGATCTTAACCATATCTCTCCCCAATCTTTACGTACTCAACTGGGAGTGGTTCCTCAAGAATGTTTCTTATTCTCTGGGACAATTTCTGAAAACATCACTCTCTACCGGCCTGAATTTACCCTAGAACAAGTGGTAAAAGCAGCTAAACTGGCAGAAGCCCATGCTTTCATCCAGAGTATGCCCCTAGGATATAACACCAAGGTTGGGGAACGGGGAATGAATCTATCAGGAGGACAAAGACAACGCATTGCCATCGCCCGTGCTTTGTTAGGAAAGCCACCCATTCTGATTTTAGATGAGGCTACCAGTTCCCTTGATACGGAGTCTGAACGGAGATTTCAAGACAATCTCAACCGTCTGTCCCGCGATCGCACTACTTTTATTATTGCCCATCGTCTCTCTACCGTTCGTAACGCTGATTGCATCCTTGTCTTAGATAAGGGAATTTTGGTTGAAAAGGGAACTCATGAAGAGTTGATGACACGTCAAGGCATTTATGCTCATTTAGCTCAGCAACAACTCAATCTTTAATTTTTTTGACTGTTTTTCTGTTCCCACTGCGATTGCTTGTTATTAGTTATGGATAGAGACGTTTCATTAAACGTCTCTGCATTCATTGATAGCAAAATTAAATCCATATTAAAATTAATGACTAAACTATTTGCGGTTATTGTAGCGACTGTTCCCGAATATTATGACTATAAAAAACAACATCCCGAACATGATCAAAATCAATTAGCTTGGTTTCAAGAACAATACCACAATGGCGTTCTTTTATGTTGTGGTCCTTTTGTTCCCCACGATGGCACAGGATTATGGATTATTCAAGCAGAAAACCTAGAATCAGCCATTAAAATTGTGAATAGCAGTCCTCGTGCTAAAGATGGAATGTTAGCAGAAGCTGCGAGAATTGTAGAATGGAATGCTCACATTGGACGCGATCGTTTTAACTAAAATGTGGCAAGAATGCCCCCGTCACATTTTTCGACAGGGTACTCATCAAAATTGACGGGGGATGAATTGCCACTTTGAAAATCAACAGCGAAGCAACGATTTTAATTCTAGCAGTTGTGGGTAAACTATGTTAAAATAAGGTGATCTAAGGTCGAGGATTAATAAATGCTAGTGGTAGAAGCTAAGTTAAAAAATGGAACAGTAGAGCAATACCGAAAACTAGATGAAGCCATCAGGACATCTCAGTTTGTGCGGAATTCCTGCGTCCGTTATTGGATGGATAATAAGGGAACAACTCGTAATGATCTCCAAAAACTCTGCTCTACATTGGCTAAAAATCAAGACACACCTTGGGTAACAAAATTAAACTCACAAGCCCGTCAATCTTCTGCTGATAGGGCATGGCAATCAATTAACAGATTTTATCAAAATTGTCGTGCTAAGATACAGGGAAAGAAGGGCTTTCCACGGTTTAAAAAGCATAGTCGTTCTGTTGAGTATAAGCTAACAGGCTACAAGTTATCTGATGATAGACGTAAAATTAAATTCATTGATGGATTTAAAGCAGGTGAATTTGATTTGTGGTGTAGTCAAAAAACCATTATTTATTATTCAGAACAACAGATTAGACGAGTAAGAGTTGTTAGACGTTGCGATGGTTATTATTGCCAGTTTCTCATTGATATAGAAAGACAAGAGGATCATGAACCGACGGGACAAGTAACAGGAATTGACTTGGGTTTAAAAGAGTTTTATACGGATGCTCAGGGAAATACTGTTGATAATCCACGCTATTTAAGAAAGTCAGAAAAACGTCTTAAAAAAGCACAAAGGCGATTATCAAAACGATTTCGTAAGGGGAAGAAACAATCTAACAACTATCACAAGCAACGGGTAAAAGTAGCAAAACTTCATCTCAAAGTATCAAGACAACGTAAAGACAAAGCCATTAAAAATGCTTTGGCGTTAGTCCAGTCTAACGATCTGGTCGTCTATGAGGCTTTAAAGGTTAGAAACTTGGTCAAAAACCGTAAGCTTGCCTTATCGATTTCTGATGCGTCTTGGTATCAATTCACTCAATGGTTGAATTATTTTGCCAAGATTTATCGCATTGTTTGTGTTGCTGTCCCTCCTCATTTCACCACTCAAGATTGTTCAGTTTGTGGGACAAGAGTTCAGAAATCATTAAGTACCAGAACTCATCAATGTACTAACTGTAAAACCGTCTTCGATAGGGATCATAACGCAGCCATCAATATTCTTAAAAAGCGATTCAGTGCGGTCTTGGCGGTTCCCGTCGAGAGCAACTGAATCAAGAAGGGTTTGAAATATTTGGGAGAAGATCTCAACGGTACGGTAGGGCATATCGAAACCGACTCCATAGCCTTGGGAGAGTCCGACCTCTGGGTTCTTAATGGCAACATTGAGAATCTAAGTCGTCTCGTTGAGCAAGGAATTTCTAACAGTGATGTGGAAAGAATCCCCCGTTACAACGGAGTTTAACGGGGGAGTATGTCAATTTAAAAATTAAAGCCTGTACGAATATGTCCCACCCATTGAGTGTCATTAAAGCTATTATGTTCAGGGTTAATAATTGCCCAAAAACCAGGAGTAATATTAATATTATCATTCAAAGGAATGCGATAAAAAGCTTCAATATGATAAGCCGTATCCTTTCCTCTTCCTAATAGTTGAGGACTTCTCACATTACTAGCAGTTACCTTGGGAGGAATACCAATTAAAATCCCTGGTAAATGACCTTCTCCTATCACATCAGGAAAGGTTAAACCCACTGCACCATAGGCGATACTAGCATGATTTCCCCGATTAACAAAAGTAGGAATCAACTCACCAACACCATTAGAAATATTACTAATAGCCGAACTTTGGGCGATAGAATTAACATAACCTCCCCAGCCATGAATTTGTAGATTAGGAGTGATTTGATAATAGCCCTGTAGGGTGTAGAAATCCCCTGATGTAGCAATATTATTACCAAAAGGTTGTATCGCTAAAAGACTCCCAGTTCCCCCCATTAAATCAGTTCTACCTGCGGGAAAATAAGAACGAGAATAAGCAAATCCTACTTTTCCTTTTTCTAAGCTTAAAGCCAATTGAGCAATGGTATGATAAGTACCATTAAACAATCCTTTTCCCTGTTTTGGATCATTAGGATCTCCTCCTACATAAGCCAGGGACAATTCAAGGTTTTCAGTAATATCCCAATTGATACCACCACCGCCACCACCACGACGATAAACAGGGCTATATTCCCCAAATAAAGAAGGAATTCCTCTACTTTCATCATTAACAGTAGGTGGGGTCAAAGTTGACAATAAATCGATGTAACCAATACCAATAGTTCCCACCGTTAAAGTAACATCTGAACCCAAAGGAGTACGATACCAAAGATGAGGAATTTTTACCTGACTTTCTCGGAAATTTGGCGACCCAGAATTATTATCATAACTGAGTCGCGTCATATTAGTTCCAGTGGTGAGATTAAGGGGTCTAAAGGTATTAATTTCAAAACGAGTTCTGAGGATATCTTTTCCTGTAAAACTGGTTTCTTGATTTAGACGAATACGATAAGCCATTCTCATTTGTGACTCGTCTTTATCCTCTCCAATTTTATCGCCGAAGGCTTCATCTATTGACCAAATAACTTGGGCAAAAAGTTTACTGGTAGTAGAAAATTGATGGTCTTCTAGGAAAGAAACTCTCGCTTCTAAATTATTAACCTTTGTTCTCAAAGCTGTTAATTCTAATTCAAATTCTTGAGCTAGTCTTTTTATTTTTTCTAGATCTTCTCTTACAATAGCAACATTCTCTTGTATTAAGGTTTCAAGGGTATTAAGACAACTGTTTAATCCCGCAGCAAACTGAGAACGACTTAAGGCATTATTTCCTCCATAAGTGAGATCAGTATATCCCTCTAAACAGCCATATCTTTCCACTAAACTTCGTAAAGCTTCGTAAGCCCAATCTGTGGGATTAACATCTTTTAAAGTAGACACAGAATTAACTTGAGAAAACGCTTGATTTGAAGTCGAAAAAGTTCGGTAAAATTGTTTTAAATTGAGGGATCTATTTTTGATCTGTTGTCGTGCTGCTGTTATGGGATTAGGTTGAGCAAAAGTTAATTGAGTAAAGGTTAATAAGCTTCCTAAAATAAATAAAGGATTTAATAAAAAAATGTAAAGAAGTTTGCTAGATTTGGGCATTATTGTTTTCCTATTTTTCATTCCAAAATTTCAATTGTCTTACCTTAAAAATCAGGTAAGACTTTTTATGTTTTAGTTAAAAGCTAAGCAGTAATCTAAAGAATTTTTAACTGTTTGTATAGCTTTGTCTAAAGACATATTTTTGATAGTTTGATTCCAAGGTTCTACAACAACAGGGCCTTGATAACCTTTTTCATAAAGCAATGTAAGAAAATCTTTCACATTTGTTACTCCAGTTTGATAGGGCAATTCTCTTTTGAATTCTGGTATCGTAAATATGTCATAACCAGCCAATCCATCATTTAATTCAAGATAAAGAATATACTCCAAATCTAAATGATGAAGATCAAGTAAACTTGCTCCACTATTTTGCCAATGATGAACATCTAGTTTAAAACCTCCATAACCATAGAGTTCAGCACTAGCAATTAAGGCCCGAGTTCCATCTATTGTATGAATAAAATCATATTTTGTATTTCTTCGAGTTTCAGTTGGCCCAATAAATTCAAATCCGATTTTAATCTCATATCTTTTGAGGATATATTTGAGTTGTTTTAGGCGATTACTAGTTTGAATAAATCGATCATTAAAGTTTAGATCATTAGAAAATGGAGGCAAATAACATAAAGTTAACTGACAACCAATTTCATGAGCTTTTTTTGCTACTGATTCAAATTCAGATAAACTTTGCTCAAATTCTTGTTGATCAGCGAATAATTTTACAGGAAAATCAAAAGCTACTGGTTTTAAATTTAATCTTTCTAATAATTCTTTCCCTTCAGGAAGACTTAGAGAATTTAGATATCTAAAATCAATATTAATGCCTTTGAAATCATATTGATGGGCTAAATTACAAATAGTTGTAAAGTCATTGACAACATGACCAATATTCCCACAGTGTGTAATGTCGTCAGTTATATTGAGAACAGAATACATTATAATTATGCCTCCAAAGGTAAATTTAATTGACAAAAAAGTGTAGTTGAATAGAAAAAAAATGAAGTCCTTATCTTTGAAATGGGGAAACTTTCATTAGAAGAAAACTCAAGAAAACAAGAATAACTAAAGCAAAAATAGCACTACTATAAAACACCCCTTGCATTCCCCAAATAGTGAATATTCCTCCTGCTAAAATAGGGCCTAAAGCTTGTCCTAAAGACAAAACTGTTGCATTAACTGCCATAAACCCTGCGCGATATTCTTGAGGGGCTAATTCTCCTAATAAAGCTTGAGTTGAAGGAAACACCATCCCATGAGCTAAACCAAATAACATACTAGGGATAAATAGTAACCAAACTTGATGAATAGCAGGGGTAATAATCAAAGCAATAGCATAAACAATGAATGAAGCTTTAATGAGGGTAACTTCTGATAAAGATCGGGCAAATAAAGCTAATTGAGAAGAGACAAATGCCAAAGAAAGAGCCATACTAGCTAAGATTACACCGATGACAAAATGAGAAGCTCCTAACTTACCATCAGCTAACAAGGGAATGTAGGTAAAATAAGGACCGAATAAGAGGATAAAAAGAGCAACAACCGCCATTAATAAACCTATAACCTGACGATTATTGATACTCCTCCAAACATTGCCCAAATAGGTTGTTAATTCAAATCTTTCTGATTGAGATACTTGAGGAAACTTCAGAACAAATAACACCAAAAAACTCAAAGGAACTGCTAGCAAAGGTAAAAGAAAAGGATACCGCCATCCCCAAGTGGTTAACCCCCCACTAATTAGGGGATAAATGGCTAAACTTAGGCCAATACTGGTAGCATTAAATGCCATTGCTGCTGTTAATAATTTACCTCTATAAAGGTCACTAATTAGAGTTAAAGCTAATGACTCTAAAGGAGCTGCACCTATTCCTTGAACAAAACGAAACTCAATCAAAGTCCGAAAATTTGGAGCTAATGCACAAATTATTCCGGCAATGGCAAATAACAGCAAAGCAGGAACTAAAATTTGCTTTCTTCCATAGCGATCTGCTAATACTCCAGAGATAGGTGTACCGATCGCAATAGGAATTACAAATGCGGTAATTACCCAACCAATATGTTCAGGAGAAACGTTAAAATCTTCAGCTAAGGATGGTAAAGTAGGACTAATACTACTAGATCCTAGAACAGCCATTAAGGTAACACCGATAATGATCTGAAGATTGACATTTTGGTAAATTCCAACAGCGTTTTGTAAACGCTGAGAAACCTCTTGTTGATTAATCATCTTAGGATAAAAAAAATTGAAATAGTGCTAGATTGCAGTAATTTATTGAGAAACTTTAGCGATAAAACAATAAACATCGCAACAGGTTAGATAAACAACATTAATCTGCTTCTTAATGTTGTTAGTTTGGGCTTATATGGTATGATTGAGGCGGGTTTAGGGAGATACTATTCCCTAGAACCCTAAACTAATGTTTTGTGGATCGTCCTTCTTATTGAACAAGAAAGACGGTCTTTTTATGCAGCAAGTTGATGGATGTGTTTTTGACTAGCAATGAATTGGGTGACAATTTTTTCCACAACATTTAAGTCAACGGTTACTAAGAAATCTCCTTCAGGATTGTAACATTTGCCAATCTTTTCTAAGATAATAAAGCGGATATCTTCTCCTGTCTTTTTATTATCACAAATCATGGCATTTATTAGTTGCTCAGTGGTAATGTATTGAGGTAAGGGCTGATTAAAGCCTAATTTTTCCTCAATCATGTAGTAATGTAAAGCAACATCTTCCTGAGAAATAAATCCTAATTCGTAAGCCAATTCTGCTGCAATTTTCATGCCGTGAGAAACAGCCTCCCCATGAGACATCTTCCCTTTTTCCAGCCATTCAATGGCGTGACCAAAAGTATGACCATATTCGAGAATAATTCCATAATGTTTTTCTGAGGGATCTTGCTTCAAAATCTCTAATTTTGAGAGAATAATTTGATAAGCAAGATCGTACAATTCTTCATCAGAAAAATTGAGTTCAGGGTTTAACACTGTGTCCAAATAGTCTAAGAAACTTGCATCTGAAATGAAGCCATTTTTAATGCCTTCAATAATACCACTACGCTTAGAAACAGGGGGTTCTGTCTTTAAATACTTGGTATCTGACCAGATAAACATCGGACTGTGATAAAGACCAAAATGATTCTTTCCTGTTTTCCCATTTACTGCTTGTTTATTACTTAAAGTGCTATCAGTTTGACCTGTCATACTGGTAGGAACTTCAATATACCCAATTCCCCGATAAATTAACCCTGCTGCCAGTCCAACAATATTACCAACAGTGCCTCCGCCAAAAGCCAATAATAGAGATTTTTTAGATACTCCTTTGGAGATTAAATCTTCACAAGTTTTTTCTAAAACAGGAAAGTATTTACAGGCTTCTCCATTGGGAACAAATTCGAGAGAACAAGGATACTTACCAGCAATTTTTTCGTATAATTCTTTACCATAAAGCTCGAAAAGATGCTGTTCTGTAAAAAAGAAGATTTTGTCAAAGTTATAGGTATCCAAAACGTTGACAAATTGGTCTTCAATGTCAAACCCAAAGTAAAAAGGACTGGGTTTAGCTAATTCGGTACTCAGAGTAATTACTTTACCTGGGACAAACTCGGTAGTGATCTTCATTTTTATTTTAGCTCCTGATGAAGCTTATTGAGAATTCTTTTCAAGAATAGCACGAGTTTTAAGTTGGTGGTATAAGTTTTTCTTTTCTTAATTTTTCATAAATTAAGCTTAAATTGTATTATTTGATACAGTCATCTAAGGCGTATTTGCAAGGCAATCGCATTTAATTTTTATTAATAACAGTTTTCAATTGGGTGGCTCATAATAACAGCAGTGGATAAACCAGCCAATTGAAAACTGTTATTAATAAAAATTAAATGCGATTGCCTTGCAAATACGCCTTAGATGACTGTATCAAATAATACAATTTAAGCTTAATTTATGAAAAATT
>JASJDW010000107.1 GCA_030064955.1 Crocosphaera sp. | reverse complement strand
TCCCCAATTCTTGACCCTGGTTTAACCGTTTGAATAGCTTCCATTAAGCATTTTTCGGTGACTTCTACTAATCTTTTCGCCAAAGGAGAGGGAGTCCCCACAAAAAAAGTTCTTGACGTATCTCCGTGATACCCATCTAAAATAGGAGTGACATCAATGTTAATAATATCCCCTTCTTTGAGAATTTGTTTTGCATTGGGAATGCCATGACAAACCACATGGTTAACACTGGTACAAATAGATTTAGGAAAACCATGATAGCCTAAGGGTGCGCTAACTGCACCGTGAGCCTGAGTCCACTTTTCTGCTTCATCATTAATGTCTAAGGTACTGACTCCTGGCTTAACCATAGGGGCTAAATAGTCTAGAAGTTGAGCGGCTAAACGTCCAGCCCGACGCATTTTTTCAATTTCTCGCTTCGACAATAACGTAATGGTTTCTCCCATGCTTTCAATGTGAAATTAAATAATGATCATTGTTTTTATATAATACCAAATTTTTAGATCGTAACAGATTGGAATGATGACTCGATAGATAGGAACTATTCAAATAAATTGAGGGGAAAATGGCCATAGGTTCCCACTAAGTTATGGTTATCCGATTGACAAGAAATTAAAACCCCTCGATAACTTCCTGTATAGTAATCCACATAATAAGACATAGTTTCTGTATTAAATTTAATATAAACGGGGGTTTGTTTCGGTGCAGTAGGAGATTTTTCTAAATTCTCACATATTTCTAAGGCTTTGAGATAATTTTTGAGGGTTGTAAATCCTTCCTGAAAATTATCAGCACAAATACCAATATTTTCGGTTTCACATAAACTTGAAACAATTTGGATTGCTTGACGTAACTTGTTTTTATCTGCTTCAAAATCTACAATTTTAATCTGAAGACAACTATAATCTTTGAGAATTTTGAGAGCATCATCAACACTTAAATTAGAATTGGCTTTAGTCATTATGATCAATTTTATGAGTTAGTTAAGGACAAAATGAGTAATTACAACGTTTCATAATCTATGCTACGACGGCAAAGAGGATCAGGGAATGAACTAGACATTGTTTTTTAAGATTTCCCCTCAACGGTTATCATGAAAAATGATGCGTTAGAGGATAATATATGGGTGAATCAAAACGCCGCAAAGAAGCTTTAGGGGAACAGTACGGTCAAGAAGAGCGTATTTTACCTTGGGTTCCTATCTCAAAGCGTCAAGCTGACGCTTTCTATCAATGGACAACAAGAGGGGCTTGGATTGGTATTGGTATGATGATCGCTCTTTGGGTAACAGTCCGTTTTATTGGCCCTGCGTTTGGTTGGTGGGATATTCAATAGATTAAAAAGTATGACGATTTGTGTTTACATACTTGACAAGTTCAGGAAAAAATGATAGGAAATCTTTTTCTAATTCCTGATAATTTTGTTGTAGGTCATGGTGAGCGATCTCGAAGAGATCCGCTCCGCGGTGCGCACAATTATTGGGTCGTTTAATTCGTTTACTGAGTCGTTGGCAGGTTCGTGTGATTCCTTCTATTTTTCCATAGGAAACTAACCAATTTTCCAGAATAATTCTGGGTAAAATTAACTGTAATCTTTCTGGAAGAATATTATGATTTTTTTGTAAAATAATATAAATGTTATCGGCAAATGTTTCTAGTTTTTCTGAAGAAAACAAATGCCAATTCTTTGCCAAAAAATGATCGTAAAAAATATCAATTAAAACTCCAGAAAAGCGTCCTTGAGATTGATAAATTCTCTTTTTACTTTGTTTAAAAATTTCATGTTTATCCGTAAACTCATCAACTTTAAAGTGGGTTTTAATTCCTTTAATAATTCCTGAAGAATAGGGTGAATTCTCTTGATCTATTCTTCCTTTCATAAAATCTCCTAATAAATTACCTATGCGAGAGTCTGGAGTATTTTCTGCTAAGAGCAAATGAGCAAGATAATTCATAATTTAATAAGTCCTAATTAAAAATATAGTAGTTCCCATACTTGTGAGGCTTCGCCGTGAGCGCGACTCCGAACGGTACAAACTCTTCTAGTTTTAGGAGTTAGGAGTTCGGAAGTTCAGAAGTTAAATATCAAGTGTACCTCATGAGTCCAGGAAATGCTATAAAATAGAGGTCAATTATTTTTGACCTCTATATAGATAAGTCCTGTTGTAATTTGCTCTCAAGAAGGGGATTGTCTTGAGTGCGTCTTCTCTTGGTGCGCGTTCCCTAGGTGCTTGCGAAGCACCGGGGTCGCACCGCTACATTCTGAATGCGATTCAGAATTACGCACTCGCTTTGTATGATGAAAACGAATACCTAAAAATACATCATAAAGGAAATTCCAGAGATTTTTGCCTTGTAATAACCCCAAAGATTGATCGCATCCTTTAGAATCTAATAAAGGTTTAGTTGCATGATAAGCAGGTCTATATTTATACCAAGGAATTGATGGCCATAGATGATGAACTAAATGATAGTTTTGACCAAAAATTAAAATGTTAAGAACAGCACTAGGGTAAACCCTCGCATTTTTCCAGCGATCGCGTTCTTCAAAAGGCCGATGAGGTAAATAATCAAAGAATAATCCTAAAGCAACCCCTACCACTAACGCAGGAACAAACCAGAAATTCATTACATAACCAATGAACCCATAATAAATTCCCAAAAAAACGATAGTAAATAGAAATAATCGACTTAAAAACCATTCTAATAGTTCGTATTTTTTCCACAAACGACGCTTAAAAAAGAAAATTTCATGATAAAAAAAGCGTGCTGCTATCATCCATAATGGCCCACCCGTTGAAACAAAATGATCGGGATCGTTATCAGGATCATTGACATGAGCATGATGTTGCAAATGAACCCTTGTGAACACTGGAAAAGCAAATCCTAGCATTAAGGCACTACCATGACCTAAAATAGCGTTAATCACACGACTACGGTGAGCAGCATTATGAGACGCATCATGGATCACTGTACCTGATAAGTGTAGGGCAAGAACACTACAGACAAAACAAATCCAGTCTGGCCACTCCCATAACCAATAACCGCAAATCGAACAACCAATCAAGGATAAAGCGGTAAAAAACATCACCACGTTAGGATTAAACCCTCCTGGGGGTTTAAGATACTCTCTGGGGACTGTTTGCAGCGTCTGTGCCGACTGCATGGCTGTTTCTTGCTCCTTTATCGACATTATCATTAATCTTTGAGTAGTTTACACGATAACAGAAATTTAATAAAGATTTGTAACATTATCTCATCTTATGTAAAAATGGGGATTAAATTACGAAAACTCAAGGCTAAAGTGTAGTTCATGCGTTCGTTTATGACACCTAATACGTTAAGAGTAGTTTAGATAGGTGTCATTTCAGGAATAAAACATGAGTATTTTAATGATTTCTCATAGGACAGCTTTAAAATCAATAAAACGTTAAAATTAAATAAAAAGTCAAAAGATTTAATTATTATGAACAATCAATTTTCTTGGACTCAAAACTGGTATCCTGTCAGTCCACTCAGTTATCTTGATGCTTCTGTTCCTACCCCTGTTACTATCTTGGGTAAAAAGTTAGTGATTTGGCAGAACAAAAATCAACAATGGGTGGTAATGGATGATCAATGTCCTCACAAATTAGCACAACTTTCTTTAGGAAAAGTACAAGAAGATGGAACTCTTATGTGTCGTCATCATGGATGGTGTTTTAATCATGAGGGGAACTGTACTAAAATTCCTATGTTAGTAGAGGAAGAAGCGATTAAAACAGCTTGCAATAGTCCACGGTCTCAAGTAACAGTTTATCCCACACAAGTTAAACAAGGATTATTATGGGTTTGGCCTGACGATCAAAAAACTGCGTTTGAAGATTGTCAGTTAAAAGAACCTGCTATTATTCCCGAATGTGGGTTAGATGTTACCGCTACAGATTGGCATTTATCAGAAGTTCCAGTGGGGTATATTGTATCAGTAGAAAGTAGTTTTGATCCTTCCCATGCTCAATTTCTCCATGAAGGTTTAGCGGGGTTTGCTCCTGATAAAACTGTTCCTATCACTTCTTTTAAAACAGTAGGAGGAATTTCAGCAGAAACGGGATTTACTTTAAAACACAGTGGTTACAATATTTTTAATAAGGATATGGAAGCAACAAGACAATTCAATCCTCCTTGTTGTAATACCACAATTTACCGTTATCCCAATGGCAATATGATGTTAGCACAACTTTATTTTATTCCCACTGAACCTGGTCGATGTCGTTATATTGGTAAGTTTATTACGAGCATGAATTTTTCGCAGAAAAACTTCATATTGGATAGGCTACCTAAGAACCTTAAAACAGGGTTTAGACATCTATCAAATTATCAATTAAGTGACCAAGATTTAACCGTGATGCACACTCAAGAAACCTTACAAACATCCATAGATAAACCTTGGAATAAGAGCTATTTTTTGCCTGCTGTGGCTGATGTTGGTATTGTAACTTTCCGTCAATGGTTAGATCAGTTTGCGGGAGGAAAACCTGCTTGGGAAAATGGGAAAGAAACTTCTTATAAATCCTTGACAGATGAACAATTATATGATCGTTGGCATCGCCACACAAAATATTGTCCTAGTTGTCGAGCGACTGTAGACTTTTTAGGAAAAGTACAGCAATATTCTCGTTATTCAATGATAATTTTTTCTGTTTTAACTTTATTTTTATTGATTCTACCCATATCAAGTAAACTGGCAATCCTATCAACCATTTTTGCTGTTGTAAGTGTTTTAGTATCCTTAATTTCTGATGATTTACGCCATCGTTTTATGAGTGGTTTACCAAAACATGGACTACCTATTAGAAAGCTATACGATAGTTAATTAACACCCCGATTAACTAACTGCTTGCTATAATTGACGTTGCTTACCTTTAAACAGCGATAAAAGAGAGATATTATCAGTATGGGTCAAATATGGCGATATATTAAGACTGTGATGGGGATCATTTTCCGTCACCCCATTACAGGTGTTACGATGATTCCGGTGCTTCCTGATGGCCGTATTGCTTTAATTCAAAGAAAAGATACGGGAAAATGGGGACTACCAGGGGGTATTGTTGACTGGGGAGAAGATATTTTAACAACAGCAAAGCGAGAATTAAAAGAAGAAACGGGGTTAGATTTATTAAACGTGGGTCGTTTAGTGGGGGTTTATTCTTCAATGGATCGTGACCCAAGGATTCACTCAATTTCTATTTTAATCGAAGCAAAGGTTAGGGGAGAGTTTTCTATAGAAGATACCTTAGAGGTGATGGACATTGAAGCATTTACCCTGGATAATTTACCATTAGGCAATCTTTCTCATGACCACGATCGCCAGTTAAATGATTATTTACAAGGACTAACTGTATTAGCTTAATGGTTTTTGATATGGATAATGAAAATAAATCTATTGATGATGCGGTGAAGTTGGTTAATTTGAGTGTTATAGCAGTTCCCATACTTGTGAGGTACAAACTTTTCTAGTTTTGGGAGTTCGGGAGTTCGGGAGTTCAGGAGTTCGGGAGTTCAGAAGTTGAATATTAGGTGTACCTCATGAGTCCAGGAAATGCTACATTGTCATCTTGATGTTGTGTCCTTTAACTTTTTTTCTAGTTCAAAAAGGCTTTCAACATTCAAAAATATTTACAGTTTCTCTTTTTTGTATCGACATTATGCCATGAATAGGGACATAAGAAAATTTTTTAATTATGTCCCTAGAAAAATCAATAAGTAATTAAACCTTAACGCATGGTAACAAACTCTTCTGCTGAAGTGGGATGAATACCAACTGTTGCATCAAAATCAGATTTTTTCGCCCCCATTTTCACTGCGATCGCTACCCCTTGAATAATCTCAGCAGCATAACTACCTACCATGTGGGCCCCTACGACTTTTTCTGTTTCTTGATGAACCACTAATTTCATCAGGGTTTTTTCTTCTTTTGCTGGTAAAACGTAGTACATGGGACGGAACTTACTGCGATAGACTTTAATCGCATCTTCTCCATACTGTTGTTTGGCCTCTTCTTCCGTTAATCCTACCGTAGCAGCTTCTGGGGTACTAAACACAGCAGAAGGGACATTTTCATAACTCATGGTACGGGATTTTCCGCCAAAATGGGTATCAGCAAAGGCCCGTCCTTCATTGATAGCGACTGGAGTCAGATTAATGTTATCGGTACAGTCTCCTACTGCATAAATATTCTCTTGGGAAGTACAGCTATATTTATCAACAGCGATCGCATCATTTTTCACTTCAACCCCAGCATTTTCTAACCCTAAATTATCTAAACTGGGTTTACGTCCGGTAGCTGCTAACCCAATGGTATCTGCTAAAACCATCTCATGATTTTGATCCCCTTGAACAGCAATTTTTAGCCCTTGGGAGGTTTTTTCAATGGAGGTGATGGTACAATTTTTAAGAATTTGGATACCATGATGTTCCATAGATTCTTGAATGGTGGTTCTAATATCTTCATCAAAACCCCTAAGAATTTTATCCCGACGAATAATTTGAATGACATCGGAACCTAACCCGCGCATAATACAAGCAAATTCTACCCCAATATAACCTCCTCCCCAGATTACTAACCGTTTGGGTTGTTCAGCAAGGGTAAACATTTGGTCAGAAATAATGGTATTTTCAATCCCTGGAATATCAGGTTTAACAGGATGTCCTCCGACTGCAATTAAGATTTTATCGGCAGTAATTTTGCTATTTCCCACTTGAATAGTATGAGGATCGAGTAATTTCCCATAATCTCGATATAATTCTACTTTTGAGTTATCTAACATCCGTTGATAAATACCATTAAGACGTTCTGTTTCTTGTTGAACAGCAGTGATCATTTTTGACCAATCTAAGGTACTTTTAACTGGACTCCAACCATACCCTTGAGACTCTTGAAACTGGGCTGGGAAATGGGAGGTATAGACCATCAATTTTTTAGGAATACAGCCTACATTGACACAGGTTCCCCCTAAACGATTATATTCTGCTAATCCAACTTTAGCCCCGTATTCTGCGGCCCGTCTGGCGGTGGCAATACCCCCTGAACCGCCACCAATGACAAACAGATCAAAATCATAAGTCATAATGATACAAATCTCCTAACTGTTCTGTCTTTCTTTACTTGTACTTTGTGTCCTCTATTTCATAGTTTATCGTTTGTTGGGAGAGTTGTTAGTGTTATTGATAAGGATTCTCTAAGATTATACCCATTGGTTAGTAGAAACCACTTCCAAAAAATAGAAGTCCAAGGGCAACTTTCCCAAAATTTGAAACCTTGCACATAATGCCATAACATCACTGAAAAAAGATTAAAACGATAAAGGCATTGGTCTTTCAATACCATATCCTTGAGCATAATCGACTCCTATTTCTTTTAAAATTTCTAATATTTCTTGATCTTCAACACATTCGGCAATAGTTTTCATACTCATAACCTTACCAATACGGCGAAAACAATCAATTAACCCATAATTAACTGAATTTTTGGCTAAATTTTTCACAAAACTCCCATCGATTTTCAAATAATCAACAGGTAGATTTTTTAGATAGGATAGAGAACTCATTCCACTACCAAAATCATCAAGAGCAAAATAACAACCTAATTGTTTTATGGCTTCAATAAGTTGAATAGCTTGAGTAAGATTCGTAATAGCAGTATTTTCTGTAATTTCAAAACAGATATGTTTTGGGTTAATTTTATAATAAGATAACTGTTCTTCTATAAAATTGTATAGTTGATCATTTTTTAACGTAATAGCTGATAAATTAATCGTATATAAATTATTAGACTGTTCTTGATAAACTTCACTATACATTTTGAGAAAGTTACTAATGACCCATTGATCAATTCCCGCCATTAAATTATAACGTTCCGCTGCTGGAATAAACACCAATGGAGAAATTAAATTTCCTGACTCATCTAATAATCTTAGTAAAACTTCATGGTGTATTTTTTCAGGGGATTGAATAGAAATAATTTTTTGACAATAAAGACGAAAACGGTTATCAATGAGTGCATTATTTAATCTAACAATCCATTGACTTTGACCGATTTGTTTTTTAAGTTCACTATCACTAGGTTGATAAACATAAATACGGTTTCGTCCCCTTTCTTTAGCAGTGTAACAAGCAGCATCTGCTGCATTTAAGACGGAAGCAATTGTTTGATTTTCGTTATTAATAGCAACCATTCCAATACTAACCCCAATTGCAAAGAGTTGCTGATCCCAAGTAAAGCGAAAATCCTGAATTAGTTGTCTTAAGTTATCTGCAATCGTTTCAGCTTTTTCCAGAGAACATCCTTTCAGTAATAAAGCAAATTCATCGCCTCCTAATCTTGCTAAAATATCACTGCTACGAACTCTTGTTTGTAATAAATAGGTAACTTGTTTTAATAATTCATCCCCTGCAACATGACCGCAAGTATCATTAATAATTTTGAATTGATCTAAATCTAAATAACATAGGATATGTTCAATATTTTCAGTCTTAAAATTTTCTAAAGCCAAGTCTAATTGCTTTTCTAATTCTCTGCGATTAACCAAACCTGTTAACCCATCATGACTGGCTTCCCAAGATAATTGATGGGCTAATTGTGAAGCTTGAGTAACATCACGAAAAATTAAAACCGATCCTAAAATTTGATTATTTTGTCCTCGAATAGCTGTAATAACCATATCGATTTCATATTGTTCTCTATTTTTATTTTGTAAAGTACCTGTTCGTCTTTCTCGTTGATTTTGACTGTTTTGCGTCATTTCATTAATGAGATTTTCCTTAGTGTTTCCTGCTTTATCTATGAGTTTGAAAATATTAGAAATGGGTTGATATACGGCTTCTTGAACACTGAACCCAGTTAATTGTTCAGCAATAGGGTTAAAGTCTTGGATAATTCCTTGAGAATTAGTTGTAATGACACCTTCACCAATAGAATTCAGGGTAATTTTTGCTAGTTTTTTTTCTTCAAATAATGCCCGTTCTACTAATTTTTGCTCAGTAATATTTTCAATTGTTCCCAAAATACCCACAATATTACCATCACTATCTTTTATAGGGATTTTACTGGTACTATACCAAACTTCTCGTCCTTCTGGATTACGTTTTTGTTCTACGAAATTTAATTCAGATTTTCCTGTTTCTATAACGCGAAGATCCTGTTCTCGATAATAACTAAGACTCTTAGTCGGAGGATCTAAATGTTGATTATTCGAATCATTATAAATATCATAATCCGTTTTACCTATTACTTGTTCTGGTTCTCTAATTCCAGAAGCTTCTGCCCATAAACGATTACATCCCAAAAAAACAGAATTAGTATCTTTCCAAAAAATTAATTGAGGAATATTATCTAAAACTAATTGTAAAAATGCCTTTTTTTCTTTTAATTTTTGCTCAATTTTACAACGCATTGTTATATCACACCAAGACACCATCAGTAAATTTTTGTTCCATTGTAAAGGCTGTACAAAAATACTGGCATAAATATAATTACCATTTTTCTTTTTAATTTTAAGTTCGTAGTTGCCTCTTAAGTTTTCGGTGGTTAATTGACTGGTTAATAATTGTTTTTGAGAACTTTCATCACATAAATCTAGAAGAGATAAACTTAATAAATATTCTAAAGAAAAGTCTAAGATAGAAAGGGCTTTAGGGTTAACATAATTAATTTTCCCGTTGCCAGGTTGTATTAAAAGGATTGGAACAGGAATTATTTCAGAGAACTCCTGAAATTGTTGAATTTTATTAGATTTTTCTAGAGTTGAAGATTGATCCAGTAAAGCAATTAACTGTTCTAAAACGGCTGATTCCTCCTGTTTTGATAATTGGCAATATTGATGTAACTTCAGCCAAGTTTCTCGCTTAATATTAATCTTGACAGATTTATTATTCATAATTGAAATTTAAAAATCGGGTTCTGTTTTCTAACTGAGAAGATCAATAATTGGATTCAAAACTTATGGATTAAGGCTAGGGATACATAAAGCAACTCTGTTATAACTTATCATCACTGTATTGTCACTATCGATAGGGAAAATAACAAAGATTGACAATTGTTTTTGACTTTATGCCCATAGAATACATAAGAGGAATATTAACTTGACTTCCATGACTCCCAAAGTACCGAGAATTACTTAATAAATATATGCGTACTAAGTTTATATAAAATATAATCATTTTTTATTAACGATATAAATCTAGATTATAACACATAATATAAATTATAATGAAATGCAGAACCTTTCTCCCTTGAAACGTTACAATAAAAGGCTGATAACTTTAAAGTTTACTACAGGGAAGTTTAACAAACAATGCCAACGCCTTCCCTTCGCATATCTCCTATAGCTTCTAGGGAATGATTATCGTTGGATCTAACCCCATGAACCCCTCCAAAAAACATACTTAATTCTTGCCAAAGAATGGTTTCTGTGTCTGGTGGTAATTGTAAGTTATTAATGGTTTCTAACTGTTCTCTGGGTTCTATATTAAAAAGATTATTTTCCCAGTGAATTCTAGGCTGGTTAATGGCTTCTTCTAGGGAAAAATTGAAATCTAATAAGTTAGAAATAACTTGCAAAAGTGCAGTTCTAATTCGATTTGAGCCTCCCGATCCTAAAACAATTTCGGGTTTACCTTCTTTAAGAATAATGGTAGGAGACATCATGGAAGAAATACGGCGATCGCAAGGCCAACAATGAAATCCCAAAGGGTTTAAGTCCGCTTCTCCTAACATATTATTGAGCATAATTCCTGTATTGGGAATAACATAACCTGACCCTTCTCCATTAGAATTGGTTACGCTGGCTGCATTACCGTATTCGTCAATGACACTAATATGGGTTGTACTTCCCCATTTATTAATGGTTTGCTGTAACTTATTTTTAGAGTGATGAAGATTTTTTTGACTTAAAAATTGACTAATAATATTCTCTTCATAAATATAATTATCATAGCTTATTTTTCTAGCATCGTTCGTTAAAGCCATCACAGATCCCAATAATTGTAGATGGTTCTTACTGCCAAAATCAAAACAACTAAAATCAATATTTTCTAGAAGTTTAAGGGCGTAACTAATCAAAATTCCGCCGGAACTGGGAGGCGGATTGGTTAGTAACTCATAACCTCTATAGTTAAAACTTAAGGGTTTTCTTTTAATCACACGATAATGAGTCAAATCTTCTTTGGTTAAATAACCTCCTTGTTTTATATCTTTTAACATTTGTTGAGCTATCTCTCCTTGATAAAATTCTTGGATTCCTTTTTTAGCTAATTCTTCTAACACATTAGCAAAATCTTTAATATAGGCTTTGTCTCCTATATTTAATAATTCATTGTTAGATAAATATAATTGTTGTGATTCATGGGAAGCTCTTAAAATGGGTTCTAAAATTTCAAGAGTAACTCGATTGTAAGGAGTGATTTCATATCCATTTCTAGCGTAGTCAATAGCTGGTTCTATGACCACAGAAAAAGGCAAATTACCCAGTTGCTGATGAACCTCATATAATCCCATTAAACTAGCAGGAATAGCAATGGAACCACGGCCAATATGAAACACTTGGATCGCTCCACCAAAGTTAATATTAACGGGATAAAATTCAATTTCTTCAAGGGATTTTTTGAAGCGAGGGGTCTGACAAAAAAAATCAAATAAAATCTTTTCTTTTTCTTGGGTATAGGCCAATAAAAAGCCGCCTCCCGCCGAAGACGTTAACGTGGACTCTACCACAAAAGAAGCTAACATGGCAGCGATCGCCCCATCAAAAGCATTACCCCCTAATTCAAACATCAGTTGACCGGCTTGGGCTGTTTTAGGATGTCCGGCGGCGATCGCCCCGTGAGTTTTTCGATTCATCAATTTTGGTGGCTAAAATTTAAACTTTACTATAATTCAATTTTAGGATGATCTCCTTATCGTATCGTATTTTGGAAATATAGACCGTTTCGCGATTTATTTATCGAGATAAATATGAAACTTTTGATTATCTAAGATTGTCATCGAGATAGATACATTTTATACACAGATAAAAGATGGTTTTCATTTTTGGTACCCCTTTCGACGACAAGCTGACAGATTTATTTAGTGTTGATTTCATTTTGGCTGGTGCTGGAAATGATACAATCGAACTAATTAACGATGGTTTAGAAGATACCGCTTTGGGGCAAGAAGGAGATGATACCTTTCTTGTTTCAGATCGCACAGGAGACAACCTAATTGATGGAGGAACCGAGATTAATCATGACACGGTTGACTATAGTTCCCTCAATGAATCCATTACCCTTAAAGCTCAAGGCGTAATAGAAAAAGCCAGTGGTGGAACGGATCGTCTTGTCGATATTGAACGTATTATCGGGGATGTTGGACCCGGTATTGTCAACACGATTGATGGTTCAGACTCAGGTTCAGCCTCAATTGAAGTTGATTTGGAGGCTAATACCCTAGAGGTTAATGGCACTGGTGCGCCGTCCCCTCTTTCCTTCAAAGTGGTTAATTTCCATAACGTTCGAGGGACTGACAACAACGACATTATCGTGGGAGATAAGAAAGATAATGTCTTTTTTGGAAGCCGAGGACACGATACCTATGATGGGGGAGCGGCCGGATTTGATACAGTTGACTACAGTGATTTAGGTCAACAGATCATCTTGAAAGCGCAAGGGGTTGTGAATAAAGGGAGTGCAGGAATTGATCAACTGATAGGAAATCCCAATCCTTTTACTCCCAGTATTGATAAAATTGTTGGTGCTACTGGTCAAAGTAATCTCATTGATGGTCGTATCCCTGGCTCTAGTCCCACTAGCTTTGATGTGGATCTAGCAGAGGAAACTTTATTCGTTTCTGGATTTGGTACCTTTGAGGTAGTCAATTTCCGTGATGTAATTGGTACTGCCAATGTAGACGTTATTCAAGGGGATGATACCAGCAACGTTTTGTTCGGTCAGCAGGGTAACGACTTCCTCCGAGGCGTTGATGAAACGAGTGCAACTTCAGGACTTAAAGAAATCGATATTCTTGTTGGGGGGTCTGGATTTGATAATTTCGTGGTAGGGGATTTCTTTGTCAAAGACTACTACTTATCCAACAGTACCATTGCTGATCCTTTTGGCAATGATGATTTTGCCTTTATTTTTGACTTTACCCTAGGGACAGACCAACTTAGTTTGAGTTCTACCAATCCTTATATCATCAATTTCTTCGGTAGTGGGGCTGAAATTTATGCCGATACTGGGGTTTTTGCTTCAGCCCTTGATGCTCAGGATGACTTACTCGCCCGAGTGTTATTTAATGCGCCTGTGGATTTACCTGTGCCTCCTTCATCTCCCAAATTAACAGCAGCCCAGTCAAGTTTAACAACTGATGAACTCACTGGAACTGGCTTGGTTCCCACCGAACTAGAATTCCGTGAGATTTCACCCATTAATGAAACCAAATTTACTACCGTTGACGATGTAATTGCTTTCGCAAAAGAGGCTAATGCCAAATTAGATGGAATGATTCTCAAGGATAGCTTTAGCTCCGTATTTAGTAGCCAGGAAGATTTGCCTGATCAGCTTGCCAGTCTTTTTGCTCCTGTAGATACGATTGCCTTAGCTTAATTGTTATAACGAGTTCTTTAGTTCCGTTGCCAACATTGGCGATCGCTAAAAGAAACTAGATGAAGGGACGCACTTGCTTCAGCGAGTGCGCCCCTTGATTCTTCGTTAGTGTTGAAATCCAAAAACTGGCTATTGAGTTTAACAAAAATGTCGTGCATAAGTCCCCACCTAAAAATAGTACCAAAAACACCCACATTTTAGGTGGGGATGAATTTTGAGCAGCAAATAAAGTGCGAAGCATCCATCTTCTGTCTTGACATACTCTTGTACTAACGTTAGCCTAAAAGCATAGCACCTTGATAACTTATACCTACTGATTAGAGGGTTCTGTTCTGGGTCATACGGCAATGTGAAAGGCAAAAACCACGCCATCCACAAATACAACCGTTATACAGGAGAGCAGGTAAAAATCAGTCCTGATAAGTAGTGAACAGTAATCAGTCTTAGGAACTAGGACTGCTGCCTATGGAGGGAAGGTAAGCCTCGCTATTGCAAGCAATAGAAAGCACATCCCTATGAAGTGGGAAGCCTCAAAGACGAATAAGACCGTCCTAAGTGCTTTAGTTGGACTTCTTGGTTTCGGCTTGGAAGCCCCAACTATAGCGTAGCTTAGTTGGGGTAGTTCACTTAATTACCTCACTTTTTCTTAATTGAGGGAGTTTCCCTAACAACCCTGTCATCAGTTGTAAGGCTAACTTTTTAAACGGTGGTAATCCCATCATTAAATGTAACCCCAAACGACGGATAACCATCACTGGTAAGATTTGATTGGAAAAAAAGCGGTTCAAAAAGTCGGTAAAGCCTAAAATTAGCCAATTTTCCCAGCGTCTCCAACGTTCATACCGTTTTAATACTTTAATATCCCCAATATCTTCCCCTTTTTTGTAGGCTTGTTCAATGACTTGTGCTAAAGCGGCTGCATCTCTGATGCCTAAGTTTAACCCTTGTCCCCCCACTGGATGGCAACAATGGGCTGCATCTCCCACCAACGCTAGGCGAGACTGGGTATAGCGATCGCTTTGCATCAATTGTACAGGGAATAAATAGCGATCGCTGTCTAAGCTAATATTTCCCAAAGATCCTTGCGTCCTTTCTTCTAACTTCTCTAAAAAGACTGTCTCGTCTAACCCTACCAATTCTTGGGCTTGAGCGTGGGGGGCTGTCCAAACGATCTGACAACGGTTCCCTGGTAAGGGTAAAATCCCCATTGGGCCGCTGTAGCAAAACCGTTCAAAGGCCACATCGTTGCGGGGTGCCGTATGTTTGATGGTAAAAGTAACACAAGACTGCCAATATTTCCAACCTTGGGTGTTAATCTGGGCTAAGGAACGAATGAAAGATCGCGGTCCATCGGCCCCAACTACTAATTTTGTGTGTAAGAGTTGGGTCATACCGTCTTTTTCCACCGTTACGATCGCCTTTGTCTCACAGTAGTTTACGTCCACCACTTTAGCTGGACAAATCCATTCAATGTTAGGACAATGGGCGATGGCTTGTTGTAAGGTGTGTAGAATCACCTGATGATCCCCTACATACCCTAGATAATCCGTTCCTAAGTCGGCGGTTTCAAAGGTGACGACCTCTGGGTAATCCGCATCTGAGAGGCGAATATGACGAAATTTTCCAATCTGAGGCAATATTTCTGACCAAACCCCAATGGAATCAAAAATCTTCCCAGACAGCAGAGAAAGGGCGTAAGAACGCTTTCTAGAAGCCACTTTTTCTAGGGTTTGCACCTCAACAAGTTTAATGTTTAACCCTGAATCTTTGAGGGTTAAAGCGAGGGTTGCCCCCGCGATCCCACCACCAACGATGGTTAGATCGCAATCTAAGGGTTGAGTTAGATTTGATTGAGGTAAGGTAATGGTTTCTAAGGTCATGGTCAAGAATACACTTAGGAAGAAATTTTTTCTGGTTCTTTACTAATTTGATTGTCCCTAGATTCCACAGGAATTTCAACCTCCTCTTGAATATTGGGGTTGCGCTTAGAAAAACCCCAAACAAAGATTACGGCGATCGCTCCAATCATCAACCATTCTGGGGGAACCCACTCAGGATTGATCACCCTAACCAATAATCGTAATCCTACAAAACCAACGGTAATAAACCCTGCATCTTCAAGATAGGTATATTCTTTTAACCAACGGATAAATAATTCTGCCAAAAAGCGTAAGGTAATAACTCCAATGGTTCCCCCTATCAAAATCAACCAAATTTCATCCGCTAAGGCAATAGCGGTGGTTACACTATCTAAGGAAAACGCTAAATCTGTAATGGCAATTAAAGGGATAGCTTGCCAAAGGGAGGTAAATTCTGGGCCATGATGATGATCTTCTTCATTCTCTTGGGAAGTAAAATAATTAAACACCAACCATAAGAGATAGACTGCCCCCAATAGTTCAAATTGCCAAAATTTCACCACCCAGGTTGCGGTTAAGATCAATGACATCCGTAAAACATAGGCCACCACTAATCCTAGATTGAGGGCTGAGCGTTGTAATTTGGGGTTTTTTAACCCTTGGGCAATGGCTGCTAAAGCGATGGCATTATCAGCTGATAATACCGCTTCTAAAGCCATTAAAATGATCAGTAAGATGGGAGTTTTGAGACTAAGAGCGAGGGAAGAATCGAGAATCTGGTCTAACATTCAAAAATCAGGGATGAATAAGTGCAATTAATAAAAGAACGACAGTTAAAATGTCGTTACTGTGTTATGGTCTGAATGATTCCTTAAATTAATGATAATGTATTTAACAAAATCTAGTCACCTTTCTCATTTTTGTAATCTGCTTGTTCAATTTTTCAACTAAACGAGATTGATTCTTCTTGTCCACAAAAGCTCATACTCTAACAATACGGGGAAACTGACAAAGGGAGTGATCAGAAGAGTCTTGCAAAGTTTGAGCAACTTCAGCCACATTATTAGGATCGCTTTGTTGAAGATATTTCAATAATGTTTGACTTTCCTCTAACAATTGACTGACATCGATTGTCTCATAGTCAGGTTGATAGTCACGGAGTCGTTTAACCCCTTCACCTAAGAGAATAACAGCACCACGCCAGTTATGATTCGTGAGATGATAACAACCTACGGCTACTTGTAAAATACCTTGATAAAAACGTTTATCCGACTCTGCTGCATCAATCCAAATCCCTTCTAGGGTATCATGACAAGCATAAAAGTCCCGTTGATTAAATTGCTCAATTCCTTGCAAAAATGCTTCTGATACCATGATTTTTCTCAAGCTGACATATTTTCGCGAACTTCCTTAATGAACGCTAAGTCAATTTCTTGGTCTTCGCCAGCAAACTCATTATCTGGGGTAATAAACAACATACAATGACATTCTTTGCGTTCTCGCATGGGAACACAAGGACAGTTCCAATAGGTATTTTTTACTTCTGCTTCTTTATCTTCGTAATGACGACAAGGACATAACGGGGCTCCTAATTCTTCTTTATGTCTAGCGAGTCCTTCAATCACCACTGCTGTTACAGAAGGTTCGCTACAAAAGTAAGTATCTGTGCGTTTTGCGTACTGTTCAGCAAAATTTTTCATTGCTTCTAGCATTTTATCACTTTGATTATTATCGATGTTAGTTGCAGTCATGGATATTTAAGGATGGATTATTACATCACATTATGAGGGTTAAATTAACATTGTGACATATTTTTTGTCGTTTGCGAAAATTGGTGGCGGAGAAAGGTACGCTAGACTAGAGATAGAAAATCTGAACTATCCGTTAACACTTCATTATTATTATTCAAAGAAAATGTAATTAAATCATTCTGATTTTCTTCTGTCCAAGTATCACTATCATCGATTATCATTACATTTGTTTTGCTGAGATCATTTAAAATTAAAGAGTCCAGCAAAAGTTGCTCGTTGGGGGACAAATTATTAACAATATTGTTGTAAAATTTTTGTATCTTCTCATCGGTTATTAACATTGACTCTAATGATGATAAATTCTTAGTTTATTATATCAAAAGTTTGCTCAAATGATAAAAAGAACATGAAATAATATAAATGTATCATGTCCTCACACATTAAATAGATTTAATTATTAACTGAAAAAAAATTAGGCTTTGTTAGCTTTCTTTTTAGCCACTTTACGTTTGAAAGCTGCACCTAAAATGGTAAAAATAACATTGCTGTGTTATTTAAAATTTTATTCGTCATTTGATGAGTCAATAACAGTAGTAGGCGTTACTTCAAAAATAACTTTATAAGGATTCTTTAATTCCCGTTTTAACCGATCTTCTACAATTTTTACTTCTTCGGGGTTAATAGGATTAGATGCCCTGGCTTTAACTAACACGACAGGAGGGTTTTTATTCCAATTTACCCTAACATTAAATACGCTAACATCAGGTCGATTGACTAAAGAACGAGTGACTAAAATCTTTTGAATAGAATCGTGAATTTTAGCTTTACTAATTAATTGCCAAAAACTGATTCCTAATGGAACTGCCAACAGCACAATTAAAATGACTGAAACGCCCCAAGATAGGGTTCTGGCAAACTCATTACTTCTTGCGTATCCTCCTAGAAAATAGATAATAATACAAGCTAAATTAATGCCAATTAAATTAGTAATATAAAGTAAGCCAGCACCGAAGGCGATTTGCCATTCTCGTTGGGATAAAGCTAAACCAAATACACAAATAGGTGGCATCAAAGCAACAGCGATCGCAGTTCCTGGAATAGCATCTCCAACGGAAGGACGAATCTTAGCATAACCACTAATTCCCCCTGCAACAATGGCAATTAATAAGTCAATTAATGTGGGTTGAGTTCTAGATAAAATTTCGCCACCAAATTCTGGTAATGAGATAATTAATCCTACTATTGATGAACAAAAAACAGATAAGAGGGTAGCAAAAATTACCGATATAAAACTACGGCGTAATAATTCAATATCCCCTTCTAAAGTAGCAAAAGCAAATCCCCTTAACGGTAACATTAAAGGGGCAATAATCATCGCTCCAATAATAACAGCAGCACTATTAATAATCAATCCAAAAGTTGAGAGTAAACAGGAACCTAAACTAAGAACTAAATAATTTTGTGTTAATTGAGATTCTTCTAATAATGATTCTCTTAGCTTGAGTATAGGTATAGACCCTAAACCCAATTTTTTAATCATTTGCCAGCTTATTTGCATAAAAAAATTACTACTCAAAACATAGGTAAATTGAATAAAATCAACCTTCAAACTTTATGATCTGATGCTAGATGACAAGGATAGTTGGGATCACCTATTTCAATTTGTAAAGTCGGATGTTCAATACCAAATAAATCATGTAATTGTTGACCAGTTTCTGTTAAAAAGTTATCCCCTGGAAAACCATTAGGCATCACTAAATGTACCGTTAAAGCTGTTTCGCGGGTACTCATCGCCCAGATATGAAGATCATGAATATGGGCAACCCCAGGAAGTTCCATTAAATAGGTTCTCACAGCTTGAGGTTCAATGGAAACAGGAACTGCATCTAAGGCTAAATTAACGGAATCTTTCAACAGTTGCCACGTTCCAAAAACAATGACGACAACAATCACTAAACTAACGACAGGATCAAACCATAACCAACCAGTTAATAAAATAGCTAAACCTGTCAAAATCACTCCAAAAGAAACTAACGCATCGGCGGCCATGTGTAAAAATGCCCCACGAATGTTTAAATCCTGATCACGACCTGACATGAAAAATAAGGCGGTAATGGTATTAATAATGACCCCAACTAGCGCAACAATCATAATGGTTACACCAGAAATCGGACTGGGATTAAATAAGCGAGAAACTGCTTCCCAGGCGATCCCTCCCATGACGAATAATAGGGTTACAGCGTTAAATAAAGCAGCTAAAATAGAAGAACGACGTAACCCATAGGTATAACGTTGTGTAGGAGGATGTTGGGCTAAAAAGTTGCCGACCCAAGCTATCAATAACCCAAAGACATCACTGAGATTATGACCAGCATCAGCTAATAAAGAAAGGGACTGAGTCCAAAACCCAAAAGCAAACTCGATGATAACAAAAACGACATTTAAAACAGTCCCGATGATAAATGCGCGAGTATAGCTAGGAGTAGGGGGATGGTGGTGATGGTGATGGGTATGAGAATCAGGCATAATAATAATTTGATCTGGTAATGAGCAAAAGGACAGTCATCAGACAATTTAGTTATAACTTAGTATGACTCATTTATTATCTTGGCATTGGCGATCGCTTCCCTTAAATAAGTTAACGGGTTCGGAGGTTTTTGAAAGGTTATTTGCTGCTGATACAACTATTGCAACTCTATTGGAAAGTCCTTTTCCTACCCCTTCTGACTATCCTTATTTATCTCGTTATTCGATTTGTGCAGGGGAACCTCGTCTTATTAACGGTAAACCTCAATTATGGACTCCCAAATTAGGACATATCTTACCATTTTTACAGAAATTATTAAGACAGACAAACCGTAATTTGCTAAGTCCTGAACATCTTCCTTTTGGGGGAGGATGGTTAGGATGGTTTGGCTATGATTTGGCCTGGGAAATCGAATCTTTACCCCATTATCATCACGATCCCCTGCCTTTTCCTGTGGCTTATTGGTATGAACCAAACTCTTTTACTATTTTAGATCATCTCGAACAAAAATTATGGTTAGCTAGTACCACTTTAAATGGGTTAGATCGCTTACAACTGAAATTAGAAACAAAACCCGATTCTCGATCTCATCCCCTAACGACTTCCCCTCCTTATTTATCCTTTTATACCGATCAACAAGAGTATCAAAATGCTGTTCGCCAAGCTAAGAAATATATTAAAGCAGGGGATATTTTTCAAGCTAATCTATCTTTAAGATTTCAAACCACCACTCCAATAACAAGTTGGCAATTATATAAAAAATTACAACGGATTAACCCTTCTCCTTTTGCTAGTTATTGGCGATCGCCTTGGGGAGATATGATTAGTTGTTCTCCTGAGAGATTAGTGAATTTAAAAGATAATCTTGCTCAAACCCGTCCCATTGCAGGAACTCGTCCCCGTGGCCAGAATTTTCAACAAGAAACAGCAATGTTAATGGAACTTTCTTCTGATATTAAAGAAAAAGCAGAACATATTATGCTAGTTGATTTAGAGCGCAACGATTTAGGAAAAGTATGTCAATGGGGTTCAGTAGAAGTAGATGAATTATTAACCATTGAAAGATATAGTCATGTCATTCATTTAGTCAGTAATATTAAAGGAAAATTGAGTCAAAATAAAACACTGATTGACCTCATTAAAGCCGTATTTCCTGGGGGAACTATTACGGGATGTCCAAAGGTAAGATGTTTAGAAATTATTGAAGAATTAGAACCCATTAGACGCAATTTATTCTATGGTTCTTGTGGTTACTTAGACTATCGAGGAAATTTAGACTTAAATATTCTAATTCGTACCTTATTATATACACCATTATCCTCGAATTTAGCCAGTGTTTGGGGACAAGTGGGGGCGGGAATTGTAGCTGACAGTGATCCTGAAAAAGAATGGTTTGAATCCTTGCAAAAAGCCAAAGCACAATTAAAAGCTTTAAATTTATAAGCCTTGACTATGCTATGATATGAATGAGTAAATTCTGTCTTTTGTCTGCTTAATATTTTTGTTTTTTTCTAAATCTATTGTTTTGAATTATGTCTTTCATTCGCCTTCCTTCTTCCTGGACTATTGCTGAAAATAACATTACCCCTGAAACCGTTTATTTTAACCGTCGTCGCCTTTTAAAAGGTATGATCGGAGCCGGTATTGCCGGCAGTTTAATTCCCCTTTCAGGGTGCCAAAAATCAGCCTCTCAAACCGCATTAGAAGCTACCCTAAAACAACCTAAAATTCCAGGGATTAAAACTTCTCCTAAATTTAATCAAGTTGATCGTCCCATGACAGAGGAAATTTTAGCAGGACAATATAACAATTTTTATGAGTTTGGAGGAACTAAAAAGATTTGGTTAAACGCTCAAAATTTACCCACTGAGAATTGGAAAGTTGAAGTAACAGGATTAGTTAAAAATCCCAAAACTTATGATATTGATGATTTAAAAAAGACCTTCCCATTAGAAGAAAGAATTTATCGTTTTCGCTGTGTTGAAGCTTGGTCAATGGTATTACCTTGGGTTGGGTTTCCGATGAAAGCATTAATGGCAGCAGTGGAACCAAAAAGTGAAGCAAAATATGTCCGTTTTACCTCCTTTTATGATAAGGAAATTACAACTGGACCTAGTTTTCATTTGGGGTATTTACCCTGGCCTTATAAAGAAGGGTTAAGAATTGAAGAAATGGCTAACGAGTTAGCCTTTTTTGCTGTAGGAATTTATGGCCATGATTTACCCAAACAACATGGCGCACCCTTACGAATGGTGATTCCTTGGAAATACGGATTCAAGGGAGCAAAATCTATTGTAAAAATTGAATTTTTAAAGGAACAACCAGCGACTTATTGGAACACAATTGATCCCAATGAATACGATTTTGAAGCCAATGTTAACCCAGCTAAACCCCATCCCCGTTGGTCTCAAGCAACGGAAAAATTTATTAGTAACGGGCCTGGATTATCTTGGGAAATAAAAGAAACGTTACCCTACAATGGTTACGGGGAATATGTGGCTAGTTTGTATTCTTAATAGAGTTAAGTTATAGCATTTCCTGGACTCATAGCGTTTCTCTTAACGAGTGAGGTACATCTAATATTTAATCCCTAACTCCTGACTCGGAGACTCCTGACTCCTAAAA
>JASJDW010000106.1 GCA_030064955.1 Crocosphaera sp. | reverse complement strand
TCAGAGACTGTTTATAAATAGAATCTTAAGACGGTAGGGTGGGCAAGTTAAAGACTTATCTAAACTAACTTCATCCTTGGAAACCTTGCCCACCCTACAAAATTCGTTGTTATTATTTCTTTAGGAACAGTATACATCAGTTCTAATGTCTCGCCAATCTGTCAATTCTTCCTGATCAATATCTTGTTTAGCTGACTCGATATCTTCCCATAAATCAGGAATACTTAACAATTCTCGGGTTGCTTCTTCTCTTTCTTGTTCAGCTAAATTAAACATAAACTCATAGACCAGTTCTAAGTTAGGTTCAGATAAGTGATCTATATATTCATTAAGGGATTTTTTAAGATCTTTAACTTTTGACATAACTCAACTTGTAAAATATCAAGTATCTTAATCTTAGCATATTATACTTATAAGGCTGAGAAGAGGATTTCGTTCAATTACAATCTAGTCATTCATTAATTTAGAATTTTTCCAATGTATTTTTAAAGTTTTAGGGGTTGATCTTGTTGATAGTTATCTAAATTGTTGACCAAATAAAGTTCAGCTTTTTGTAATTCTGACCCTAAATACATAGCGTGTTTGACTTCAAGACTCGGACAATGATTGGCAATTTGTTGATAAACTTGTTTAGCAGTTTTCCCTGAATAACAGTTGACTATTTCTCCTGCTCCTGGAGTAATCTGTTCTACTATAATTTGGTTATTTTTAATCGAAATTAAAAAGCTACCACTGGGATCATTATAATTTTTTTTCTGACAAATTTTAGTATATTCTCTATCAATTACTTTATCTGCGTGTTCCCAACAATCACTATAAATATGTGCGCTTTGACTAATAATAATTAGTGGTCCAAATTGAAAATCATGGTGAGATTTTTGATGAATTTGTTCTATAATATGGTGTTGTAATGCTCTTAATCCCATTGCATTTGCTGGCCAAGCTGAAAACATATCGTTACTACGAAAGGTAGCAGTTAAAGATAGTTCATTATCAACTATTCTGACCCAAATATGATTTAAACAAGGGGGACTATCATTATTTTCATAATCTTTAACATCCCAAAGAGACATCACCACTCTAGATGAATCTTTATCACTAATTAATTTATCAATTGCTTGTTGAATTTGATCCCGTCCAAACCAGGATCTTAATCGTTGTCCATAGGTATATTTTACGCCTTCTTTTTGAGGTGCATCATCTAGAATTTGTTCCATATAATCATTAATAAACTCTCGCTTAATGGGTAAATAATTCGGACTGGGAAAGTAAAAATTTAAAGGTTCATCGGTTACAATGGAAGTTAGATCAATTAATTCTTGCCATTGTCCGTATTGAGTGGGTCGAATGGTTCCAGTTGTTTTAATTCGATGCAATATTTTAACCCATGTTTCTGCGATGGTTTTTCCTTCAATACGATGGCCATATCTCGGTCCTGGTAACACAGTTGGAGTGGTTTCTGTTATGGGAAATATTAAGGGTTTTCCCCAAGGTTTTTTATTCTTTTGTTGACTAAATTCTTGAATATAATTGACTGCTTCATTGATAGATTTTGCTTTTTGGTAGTGTAAAGATTGACGTAAATTTTCTAACGCATTAACATCAATTTCTATATCAATATAACCTTTAATATTAGAATTAATAACCCAACTATCTCTACCCGTATCAGTTTTTCCTTGTTTAAATCCTTGTTGCAAAAAGTCCAGTAAACATTGACATCCTCCTGCATTTTTATCTTCTTTGGTAGCATCTAAAATGACCAAAAACCTCACATGAGGATTTCCTAATAAATTACGAATTAAAGGACTTATTCCTCTAGTTGGACTGTATAAGTTTCCAATAACTGCATAGTCTTCTGGGTTTAATTTTTTAGCAACTGTTTGTCTGACTGTCCATCCTGTAATAATGGCTATTTGTCCATGACCACAAATTAATTGGTTGGGTTTATAATGAGGGGTATAAGTGAACTTATAATCAGATGATGTAGGGGTCATTATTTTTTATCAATTTTTACAATCAATATTCTTTTTATACTAACAACTCAATTATAATTTACTAATAATATAAAAGGCTATTTTTAAAGTATATTTTAATATATTCAGAGTTCATACATTGTTATTTAATACTACTGATAACTTTCGTCTAATTATTATCATCTTTGGGAAGATAATCAATGATTAAAACGTTTGTTTTAAGAAAGGGACAAATTTCAGGAAAAGTGTTAATAGGTAAACCTGTTTCTGCTTCAGCATATTTTCTGGCATTTTGATAACATTTATTGAAAATTTGTTCATAATAGGGTTTATAACTAGGACTATCTTCCAAGTCATCTAACATTCTATTACGACGTTCAATAATAGAACGTTTCCAACTTCCTGATCGTTTATTGGGTTGATACTTCCATTTTAAGAGATGAAGTAATAATTGTTCCAAATTACTACGAAATCCTCTTTTTTCGCTTCTTCCCATTGCTTCTATTTCTTCGATTAAATTCTCAATATCCAATTGATCTAATTTATTTTCTTTCAGTAATTTTGCTGTTTCTTCTAACCAAAGGTTAAAGTCAGTTTCATAAAGGGTTTTGACTGTTTTCATCATTATTAATCCTTTTTATATTCTCGTCATCAATAAGATTAAGGTGAGCAATATTTGTGATAAGTTTTTGTGAATATTGCCCACCCTAAAAATAAGTATTAAATATCTTGAGGATTCACAGGAAAATAAAACTCAATTCCTTTATCAATTAAATGCTGATTATTAGCTAAAATTTCCTTTTTGAAGTTCCAAGCTAAAACATAATAGATATCAGGAAGTTCAGTGAGTTCTTTTTCAATGACAATGGGAATGTGCATTCCAGGTGAATAAAGTCCACGTCTCAGTTCATTTTTTTCTACTAAGTAATCGAGGTATTGGGTTCCTACACCAAAATAATTTAACATAGTATTACCCTTAACTGGCGCGCCAAAACCCCAGACAGTTTTACCCTCTTGTTTAGCTTTATCTAAATAGGCTAAATTATCAACTTTCATCTGTTCAATGCGCTTAGCAAAGTCTAAATAAGTCGAGAATTCATTGCTTTTTTCTTCTACTTCTGCTTGACGCATTTTTTGGAGGCGATCGCTTGGATTTTTCTGTCCTTGATGGGTAACAAACCCAATAATTGATCCCCCGTGAATAGGGGATAAATAAGCGTCAAACATGGACAAACCATGACGATTTAATAAAACTTCAATGGTGTTTAAATTATAATATAAGAGATGTTCATGATAGATTTGATCGAAAGCTAAATTATCAACAATTCGTTTCATATAAAGGAATTGCACAACAAAAACACCATCGTCGGTTAATGCTTCTCTGATCCCTTCAGTAACGGAATGGAGTTCTTCTAAATGGAAAAATACCCCCGCTGCATTAATCGCATGAAATTTCCGATCCAGGCGTTTTACCACATCTAAATTAAAGAAATCATTGACCGTGGGAACCCCTGCATCTTGGGCTATTTTTGCAGTGGTTTTTGAAGATTCTACCCCCAAAACATCATAGCCTAATGCTTGAAAATGTTTCAGTTGTGTCCCATCATTAGAACCAATATCTAAAACTGACTTATTGGGAGTATCTTTAAAGAAGCGATCATCTATTTCATAGGCTACATTTTTAAAGTGTTCGCTTAAAGATTTTGTCACTCCAGAAAGATAGGTATGATCCCCAAACATAATCTCTTTTTTAACGGTATAATCTAACTGTACCGTTCCACAATCATGACAGTATAAAACTCGCAACGGATAAAAGGGTTCTTGACCTACTTCTTCGGGTTTTAAGAAGTTATTACACCAGGGTTGATGTCCTAAATCAATGGCTAATTCTAAATGAGTTGAATCACAAACACGACAAATAGTATTCAAAGTTAATTTTCTCTCCTAGTTAATTAAATATAGCGTTTCCTGGACTCATGAGGTACACCTAATAGCGGTTTTCAATTGGGTGTATCAATATTCTAGTTAAGTTGAGTGTGGGGAGTGTGGGGAGAATTTTTATTTTCATCGTTAATCTATTGAGATGAAAACTGATCTAATATTCAACTCCTGACTCCTGACTCGGAGACTCCTAAAACTAAAAGAGTTTGTACCTCACAAGTATGGGAACTACTATATGTCTTCAAGTATTAAAGCATTTCGTTGGAATTTTCTCCAGCATAAGTAACTTTTTTCTGGCGATCAACATGACCATTTTGCTGATTAAATGAAAATCCTAATCTTTCCCGTACTAAATATAGGGGACGGCGTTTATGTTCACGGTAAATGCGGCCAATATATTCACCAATGACTCCTAAAAAGACCAATTGAATGCCACCAATAAATAAAATAGCAATAAAAGAAATTGTCCATCCAGGAACCCAACTCAAAGTAAAAAATCGTACAAATAAAGCATAAATAATCCCAATAATAGACAAAGCAACGGTTAATAAACCGGCCCAAATTGCTAATCTTAAAGGAACCAAAGAAAAGGATAAAATCCCATCGACTGCAAAGCGAATCATTTTAAAAAGAGGATACTTACTCACTCCTGCTAAACGGGGACTACGTTGATAAGGAACCGCAACTTGACGAAACCCCACCCAACTCACCATCCCTCGCAAAAAGCGATCGCGTTCCGGCATCATTTTTAACGCTTCTACCACCCGACGATCCATCAAACGAAAGTCTCCCGTATCGAGGGGAATCGGAACATCAGACAAACCATTCATAATGCGATAGAATGCTTTTGCACTCCAGAGTTTAAAGGGGGTTTCTCCCTGTCTGTCCGTACGAACCCCATAGGCTACATCATACCCCTCATACCAACGATTAACCATCTCTTTTATCACTTCCGGGGGATCTTGCAAGTCTGCATCAATTAAAACGATCGCATCCCCAGTAACATTATCTAAACCTGCGGTCACAGCCATTTGATGGCCAAAATTACGGGACAATAACACTACTTTAACCCGTTGATCTTGTTGCTGGATTTGTCGCAGATAATTAGCGGTTTCATCTTGACTCCCATCATCAACGTAAATAAGTTCAAATTGTGGGGTTATTTCTTCTAAAACGGAGACTAAACGATTATGAGTTATGTGGATAACGTCTTGTTCGTTATAACAGGGGACAATAATTGAAATTAACACCGTTCACATCCTCTTAGGTTGCTAAGAAACGAAAAGTCAATAACTTATGGTTTCCAACATTAATGATTAACCTATTGTATCTTGTTATGTTTTTTCAGGGGGAATAGCATAAAGGGTGTGTTCTTTCATGGTTAAACTATAGCCAAGGGATTGCAAGAAAGGTTCAACCGTAACTAAGGCCGATTTTCCTGTTTTAACATCGGTATGAATATCAATACAAAGGTAAGGTAACATTGTTTCTAAAGTTTGTTTTCCCCCTTGTAAGGCATAAAATTCAAAGCCTTCAATATCAATTTTTATTGCTGTTGGTTGGAGATGATAAGTGTTAACAAATTCATCAATGGTAGTAACTTGAACATCATAGGATGAATGTTGAAAATCTGGCTTAATGGTTGGCGCATTTAAGGTTGAAGTATCAGAAGCCCAAGCTAAAGGATTGGTATCCGTATATTCTAAAAATTGGGCAGTTCCGAGTTCATCAGAGATCGCTGAGGGAATGACAGAAACATTATTAATCTGATTGATATCTAGAATTTGTTTTAGGAATTTTTGAGTTTTTTGTGCTGGTTCAAAAGCATAAATATGACCCTTTTCTCCCAGAATGTTAGCTAAAGGTAAACTAATGGTTCCAAAAGAAGCCCCCACATCTAAAAAAGTATCTCCTCGATTTAGATGAGAAGATAACCAGTCTACGCAATGGGTTTCAATGAGAAAATTAAGCTTTTGATGAGGTTGAGGATCGATACAATGAGCATATAATTTTAAGAGTTCAATGGGGGCTAAAATATCACAATAATTAATGGAACAATTCAAAATCGTCCCTGATTTACTTTGTTGAATAAGCTCTTGTAAAAACTGTCTTTTTTGTTGATCTAGTAATTGGTCAATTTGATTAAAAATTCGATGATTATAATCTAATGTATCTTTTAACTTAGCATCAAGGACTTGATTAAGATCCCGCAATTCTTGATTTTGTCGGGCTAAATGTTCGACTCTTTCTTGTATTTCAGGTAAACCTAAACTTCTGCGAATTTTTAATTTTAATGAATTGATCATGGGTATTATTTCCTCTATTTTTTATGAGTAGGAATAGCATAAAGGGTATGTTCTTCCATCCTCAAATCATAGCCAAGGGATTGTAAAAAAGGTTCAATTTCAACCAGGGCAGATTTTCCTGTTTTAACATCAGCATGAATATCAATACAAAGATAAGGTAAATATTTCTCTAAGGTTTGTTTTGCCCCTTGTAAAGCATAAAATTCAAAGCCTTCAATATCCATTTTAATCGCTGAGGGTTCCAAGGCATTTTTGGTTACATATTCATCCAAAGTAATCACAGATACTTCATAAGTTATAAACTTTTTATGTTGATCAATATTGTCACCGGAAGCTAAAGTAGAGGTATCTGAAGCCCAGGATGAATCATTCTCTTTACTATATTCAATAAATTCTGCTACCCCAGATTGATCGGAAATCGCTTGCGGCACTAAAGTAATATTAGATAAGTGATTTAGGTTTAAAATTTTTTGTAAAATATCTTGGGTATTTTTAGCAGGTTCAAAAGCATAAATATGACCTTTCTTTCCCACTGCTTTAGCTAAAGGGAAACTAATCACCCCAAAAGCTGCCCCAATATCGAGTACCGTATCTCCATAGTTTATATGGGAACTTAACCACTGGGCGCAATGATTTTCAACAGAAAAATTGAGTTTTTCTTCAGCAATAGGAGACAGACAATGCTGATAAACTTGTAAAGGTTCAATGGGGGATAAAAGTTCAACTCCATTGATACGACATTGCACAATACTTCCTGGTTTAATTTGATTGAGAAGTTCTCTAATTAACTCCCGTTTTTGATCTTTTAAAACTTGATCAAGGGCTGCTAAAATATCAATAATTCCTAAGATTCTACGTAGTTTATTTATTAGATAATCCTTAATGGCCATAACTTGATTGGGTTGCCTATCCCGACAGATTACGCTAAAGGGTCAATTATATGACTGTTGATCCTATGTTTTAAGTTCCTCATATTGATCATAATAGTATTTTTTTGACAAATGGTTCAAGTTATGGTAAAGATGATCACTAGCATTTAAGATGGACTGATCCTTGTTGATTAGAGTTTTATGAGGTTTAAACAGTTTAATATTGAACAATTTCCTAGACAATTATTATTTATATTTTTAATAATTATTTATTATATAATTGGTGTTTATTTAATCAGTAAAACGTCGATTACTTCCGATGAATCAGCTTATATTGGTGCTGCTTATGCTTATACTCAAGGATTAGGATTAAACCAAGAACATCCTCTCTTTTTTAAATTGATTAATTCGGTTATTCTCAATCTATTTTTCCCTGATTATAATCTAACGGTTCCTAGTATTAATATTGTTAGTGGAGAGGAGAGTATTGAGGCAAGGTTAGCTGCCTTTAATTTAGGTTATAATCTTTTGATGGAGAATTATAATAATTTTCATACACTATTATTCAGTTTACGTTTGCCTTATTTAATTTTTAATAGTTTCCTTTTTATTTGGCTATATTTATACACCTTTATTTTCAAGAAAATTTCTTATCAAATTGCTCTAGTATTTGCTGTTTTATCTATTTTTTCTCCAAGCTTTTATAGCCATAACTTCTTAATTGCTTTTGATGTTAGCGTTAGTATTTATGCTTTATTGTCTATTCTTACTTTAATGGTGATTTATGACACAATTGTTGGAGGTAATAATAAATTTATAACAATTCACTTTCTTGTTTTTACTATTTGTTTATTTATAGGACTTAATGCTAAATTTAGTAATTTAATTCTTCTTCCTATTACCCTAGGAACTTATATTTTGATTGGCTTTTACTTATATAGAGAACAAAAAATAAATAGACTGAAAAGCTTTTTAGGATTAGGGATTTTGAGCTTATTTATACAAACTATTTTGATTAGTTTGATGTATGGTTGGGCATTTAAAAATTCAGCCAATCAATCAATTATTGATGATTTAGGCTCTTATTTTGATGGAATAAAAATGAATTTGAGTACAGCAGGAGGAATTAGAGAACCCTTTTGGAATGGACAATTTGTTTCAATTACTTCATTAGAATATTTAGTTAAAATTTTTTGGTTTAAAGAAAATTCTGGGCTTTTTATTATCGGATTATTTCTTTTATCAGTTTTAATTTATAAAATTAGTTTTCAGAAAATAGTAATTAAAAAATCTATCAATAAACAAACCTTACCCTTAATTATTTTAGCCAGTGCTTATCCTCTAATTTATTTTTGGTTAATGAAAGATAGTCGCTTCATTATTGGTTATCGATATTTTTATCCTATTATCTTATTTGTTTACCTATTAATCGCCAGTTTAACCGTCCTGTTGAAACATAAATGGCAAACATACGTCTTACTAGCAGGATTAAGTCTTTATATTTACTTGGGGATGATAGGAATTGCTCAATCTTTGAGCTATGTTAACCCACTTTGGAATCAAGAAAAATGGAAATTTGCCGATGATTCAACCATTAACTGGGGACAAGAAACCGAACATGGGGTAAAATACCTGCTAACCCATAACCTATTACCAGAGGACAACAAAAATGTCATTACCTATCAACTTTTTGGTGTTAACATCGGTTTTGTCCAATATCTTGATTTATTGAGTAAAATTCAAAACTATCCTATCAATATTGATTCCTATTATGCCCAACCTAGATTTAATCCAGAAACAGAAACCATTACCCAACTTCCCCATCAGTATCTACTCATTGATAGTACCGTAAAACAGCAAATTTATGCCCAAAAAGAAACTAACCCTATTGCTGCTGAAAACTGGAATTTTCTAATCAATAATCAGCCCATTTATTCTCGAAACGATATTATTTTTATTTATAAAATTAGTTAAAAATTGTAAATTATATGATCCTAAAAGACATCGTTAAATCTATCCATCAATGGCTATACAAGCATCGTATTGCCCTAGGAATTATAGTATTATATAGCGTGGTTGCCTTATCATTAATGGCACCAATGGCCTCATCAAAAATCATTTTTTCTGTTAGCGATACCCCTTCTCATATTGGTTATATTGCCCAAGCAAGAACCGCCATTATTGAAGGACAATTTCCCTTAAGAGTTGCCCCCCTTGAGGATAATAGTTGGCGTTATCCAGGGTTCCAATTTTATAGCCAATTACCCTATTTTATCGGAGGTTGGTTTTATAAATTAGTCACACCCAATAATCCCTATGAAGCCTATAAATTAGTGATTATCCTCGCTTTAACTATCGGGGGATTTTACATTTATAAATTAAGTTTTAAATTAACACAATCTCGTATTGCTGGGGTTTTGGCCGGAATTTCCTATATGTCCGCTCCTTATTTTTTAAATAATATTCATGCCAGAGGAGCCTTTACCGAAGCCATTGCTCAAGGAATTTTTCCCATTGTTTTATACTACGTCATTCAATGTTACTTAACAGGGAAACGACGTTATCTTATCCTCAGTTCTATTAGTTGGTTTTGTTTAGCGGTTACTCATATCATTACCTTTGTTTACGGCACTTTATTCATTGCTCTTTTAGCCTTAATTGTTGTCATTCAAACCAGAAAAACTGACTTTACTTTTTCCCGTTTAATTCCTCCTTTTCTCGGTTATGGTTTAGGATGGTTACTGGCATTTTATTTCCTCGCACCAGTTGTTTTTATTTCCCCTTATCTTTCCATTCGTAAACAAATCAACGTTATCAACCCTTTTGGCACCAATACCTATACACCCCTTGCTAACTTATTGTCTCCCACTTCTTTGCCTGCTGAACCCTCACAAACTGGTTTGGCTGCTACCTATGGCTTACATCCGGCGGTAGGATGGATTTTATTAGCAGCTTGGGGCGTGGTTACGTACTATTACTATTTTTCCCCTTCTCTTCCCCCCAAATTACAACAAACCCGTCCTTATATGCTAGGGTTACTTTGGGTATTTGGGGTTGCCCTGTTCTTAACCTGGAGTCCCATCGATATTTGGAGCATTTTACCCCGTCAACTCTGGGTCACTCAGTTTACCTTCCGATTTCTTACCCATGTAATGTGGGCTGGGGCTTTATTAACCGCTTATGCAACCGTCTTAATCTTTCGTAGAAGACTCGATCGCCGTCATTTAATTATTGGTATCCTAGTTATTGTCTTAGCCAGTCGTCCTTGGCTACCGGCACCTAAAGGCACATTAACCGTTGATGAACTCAAAAAAGAACCCCTATTTCGCTATTCTGGTGCCTTAGACTATCTTTATCGTCCCCCCATCAGAACTCTCTACGGGAAAGCCGAATTACCCCTTTTACATCCTGACTGGATTCCTGGATATAGCACTTGGAATACCTTTGTCAATCATCCCTTACTCCTAGAAGCGGAATTACGTTATCCGGCTTGGGAAGAGGGAGAAAATCCAGTTCTGTTTATCGAAGGAGAGGTTTCCCTAGAAAATATTGCCGATACGGCTACCTTAGAAGTTCACATCGATGGTAAGGTTATTGGTTCCTTTCCTCTCGTTTCCCGTGAATTAAAAGAAGAGGTTTCTTTTCCACCCCTTCCCGAATCTAGCAATGATTTTGGCTTAAAATTTGTGGTCAATGGGGCAACCCGTGATGGCCAACCCTTGAATATTCGTGTGAGACAACTGTTTTTAGAAGGACTGTTACCCAAACATACCTTAATTCCTGTCACAGAAACCGAAGATAACTGTCAGCAACAAGGGGTGAGTACGGTTTGTGAAATTACGGTGACAGAAGAGGCTAATATTATACAGTTACCTGTGTTGTATTATCCCGATATGCTAAAAGTTTGGGTCAATGATCAACGATTTAAAAAGATTTTTGCCGTTCATTATCGAGACTATAATTTAACCGGGTTAGACTTGAAGCCAGGAACTTATACTATTCGGACTACCTTTCATGGCTTAGCTTGGGCTAACTGGATTAGTGGTTTGGCTTGGTTAGGGTTAATTAGTTTGATTATTTTGCCCAACTTTGGCCGTTTTAAGGATTAATTCTCCCCACACTCCCCACACTCCCTACACTCCCCACACTGACATATTGATAACTAACGTTGAAAGTGATGTCCACCTCTCCTAAAACCTCTTCTGTTCTTGGTTTACCTGTTCATTTATTGGACGACTATACCCATTATTTGCTGCAATGTCTTGAAAACGGTCAAGGGGTTCATGTAGTGACCATCAACGCAGAAATGGCCATGTTAGCCCAAAAAGACCCTCTGGTAGCTCAAATTATTCAAGAAGCGGATTTAGTGATTCCTGATGGGGCAGGTGTCGTCATCTATTTAAAGATGAGAGGACAACCACAACAACGGTGTCCAGGCATTGAATTAGCCCAATCTTTGATTGAAGCGTTGGGAAGCAATGGCCAAGGAAATGTAATTGCCTTTTATGGGGGCAAACCAGGGGTAACAGATGCAGCCGCCACCCAATGGCGGGCTAAACTGCCTCAAGCAAATATTATTACGTCTCATGGCTATCTTTCCCCAGAAGAACAGGAAACCTGGAAAAATACCCTAAAAACCCAACAACCTCGATTAATTTTGGTGGGGTTAGGGGTTCCTCGCCAAGAAGTCTGGATTCGTGAAAATAGAAAATTATGTCCCCAAGCTATTTGGGTAGGGGTTGGGGGAAGCTTTGATATTTGGTCAGGGACAAAAAGTCGCGCCCCAGGTTGGTTAAGGGATAATAACCTGGAATGGTTATATAGACTTTATCAAGAACCCTGGCGTTGGCGCAGAATGTTAGTTTTACCGCAATTTTTTGTTAAATCCCTGTTCTTCCCTCGTTAAAGGAGGCAAAAAGGAAGTCTAGCGATCGCCACGATTTTATATATTTCTCAAAAAAGATAGTCTCACCAGTTTTTCTTCTGAAAAATTAAAAGATTTTAAGGGTTAACTGTGAAAAACACTCTCCAACCAGCGGTAACAATAGCACCCCCTAAAAGAACGATCAAAGCCCAAACCTGATTCTTTTGGGTTCCTTCAACTTTTTCAAGTCGTTTATCCATTCCATCCACTTTTTCAGTTAAGGTCGCAATCTTTACCTCAATAGTGTTTAGTTTCTCTAGCTTGGTGTTTACTTCCTTAATATCCTGTTTAAGTTCTTTTAGGATGTTTGCTAAGTCATAAGGTACAGTAATCGGTTCATTCATGATGCCTACTCCTAATGTTTTTCTTTAATGTCCACTCAAAGTTTAGGGCGATCATCATATTTTCCCTACACCCTACACCCTACACCCTACACCCCACACCCTACACCTCACAGACGGGGACTGGGAGACTGGGAGTTTTTCGATATGGGGGAGACAAGGGAGCAGGGGGAGCAGGGGGAGCAGGGGAAGTAAAATATTAATATTCTTCCCACACTTCCCACACTTCCCACACTCCCCATCACCCCATCACCCCGTCACCCCGTCACTTCATCACCCCATCAGCTATTTAGTCCTTAACGATTTGAACTGAGCATTTGAGTCTCTAATAAGGGTTGTTGTCCAATGATTGGGTCTAACTTAACAGAGTCAAGTAACTGTCCTAGTTGTTGAGATACTTGAGTATTTTCGGGTTGCGATCGCTTAATTGTTGCTAACGCATCCAACCTTTCATGCCAAAGATCGTGAGATTGATACAGTCTGATCCGCTCTTCAATTGTGGTTGCTTGTAGTTGTTGTCGAAGATTTGATTCAAGGGTAATTGGTTGTAGCAACCCTTCAACAACAATATCGTCAGCCCGATCGCTTTGATTACAAATCACCGATAAATACCAGTGATATGTCTTTTGAGAGTTAAGCCCAGAGATACGGGAAACTTTAGGTAATTTTAAGCCCATAATTCCTGCTTTTCCTTGACCGAAGAAAGTTTGTTTTTCTACTAATTGATCTTCAGGACCTCGTAGAACAAATTCGATTTCTGTGTTAGCTGTAATAACAGGAACGGAAAAGTATAAGGTAGGGGAGTCTGCTGTGGTTTTTCCGCGAAGATTCTCTGGGATCAGAGCAATCACTTCTTGAGGATTAAAGTTGCATTGATTATCATTGCGACGGGCTGCTGGTTTGCGTCTTTGGGGAGCTTGAACCATTTCTTCATCTTCACTCTGCTGACTATTTTCAGGGGTTTGGGAACTTCGGCTGGCTCCACCTTTACGGCGATCGGGAACACTATCAGCGATAGATTCTTCTTCTTGATTGGTGTCATTCGTCTCAGGTGCAGTTTGGGTAGACCCTATACTAGAAAAAGAGAGTAAAATTAGGGAGGCTACAGTTATCACCCCTGTTGTAAGTTGAATAGGTTTCTGGTTCAACATAGTTTTAATGTCCTGTTCAATTCCTATAATTATTGAAAATTTCCTAAGTAATTGCAGTTTAAGATTTATGCTCTAAGCTTCGATGCAATAATTAACGTAATAGACTGAGTACATTTACTTTCTATCTTACTCTCCATTATTGTTTTCCGTCCAGTTTTTAGGTTTAATTGTGATTATGATCACATACCCTTTTTAGATTAACCCCTTTATCTTATCAGACGAGTAAAGTATTTATAAGCAACACCGTCTCATTTTTTTTGTTTACTCATTCATTGAAACTGTAGTGATCACTAAGTTACGTCAAGTAATTCGTTCTTTCCTCGTTGATAGTAGTAACGAGCAATCTTCTCTAGAAACGCAGAAAATTTCTGTTAACTCAGGTAACAATTGCCCTAGACGATGGCAACAACTTTGGTTATTTTCTCTACCTTCTATTGTTGTTTCTAGTGTTTTAGTCACTGGGGGGCTTATTGCCCTAAGACAGATGGGTCATTTACAATTTTTAGAATTAGTGACCTATGATCAGATGGTACGAATTGGGTCTTCTCAAACCCCTGACCCCCGTTTGTTAATTGTTGGAGTAACAGAAGAGGATATTCAGCAGCAATCAAAATGGCCTTTAACTGATGAAGTGATTGCTAAAGCCTTAAATCAATTACAACGTTATGAACCGAAATTAATTGCCCTCGATATTTATCGGGATTTAACTCATCCTCCTGGGACTGAAGCGTTAAGAAAAGCTCTAGATGAGGATAATATTATTGTTGTTAAACAACTTCCTAATAGAAATGATCCTGGGGTTGCTCCCCCTGGAAATATTCCTAAAAATCGGGTGGGATTTAGTGATTTGCCCATTGATCCTGATAATGTGGTACGTCGAACTTTTTTGTATGTTAAAACCCCTTCTGGAAAAATTCAAGAATATTCTTTCGCCTTACAAACTGTTTTAAACTATTTGAATAATACTCAAGATAAATCTTTAAGAATTAAGCCCAACTATTTAAAACTAAATTCTACCAATTTTTATCGGTTGCATAAAAATTCAGGTGGCTATATTTTACCTAAATCAGAAGCATTCGGTTGGCAAACCTTAATTAAATATCGTTCAAAGCAAGTTAGTAAAGTGATTTCTTTAACGGATGTTTTAACTGGCAACTTTGATCCGAGTTTAGTTAAAAATAAAATTGTTTTAATAGGGATAACAACCCCCAACGAAAAAGATACATTCCCCACCCCTTATAGTGCCACAGCCATAGAAAACTTTGAAATGGCCGGGGTTGAAATTCATGGGCAAATTATCAGTCAACTACTAGCAACCATTCTGCAAGGAGAACAACCCTTTTGGTTTTGGCCTGAAGCCATAGAATGGATTTGGATTGGATTATGGTCTATGTTAGGAGGGGTGGTGGTTTGGCGATCGCAGCGTCTGTGGATTTTGGCAGGGAATGTGGTGATTATGGTGGTAGGATTGTGGGGACTGTGTTTTTTGTTATTCACTCAATCCGGTTGGGTTCCCTTGGTTCCACCGTTACTAGGTTTTTTACTGTCAGGAACCTGTGTATTAGCCTATAAAACGGTTTATCAAACCTATCATGATCCCCTAACAGGATTGTCTAACCGACGGGCCCTAGAACGAAAATTACAACGACTGAATCATAAAAAAATATCTCAGCAATCAGAATTAGTGGCAGTTTTATTCATTGATGTCAATCGTTTTAAAACCATTAATGCTGGTTTAGGCCATCAAGCAGGGGATTATTTCTTAATTGTCATGTCCCAACGCCTACAACAACAACTTCATGCTTGGGATCATTTGGGACGAGTTGGGGGAGACGAATTTGTGATTTGGTTAAAACCAGTTAAGAATGAACAAGAAGTGGTATTGTTTGCAGAAAAATTACAACAGGTGTTAAGTCAACCCCTGTTTTGGAAAGGACAAGAAATTTATCCTACCGTAACCATAGGAATTTCCTCGAAAAAGACAGGAAAAAACTTTCATGGGTCAGAATTACTGCGTTATGCTGATCTTGCTATGCACAAGGCAAAGGAACTTAAATGCAGTCGTCCTCAAATTTTTCAACCAGAAATGGACATCCAAGCAGAAGAACGTTGGAAGCTAGAAAAGGATTTACGTTTGGGATTAAAACAAAAAGAATTTGAATTGTACTATCAACCCATATTTTCTTTAAAAACAGGAAAAATTGCCAGTTTTGAAGCTTTAGTGCGTTGGAATTCTAAAACACGGGGATTTGTTTCTCCAGGAGAATTTATTCCTCTGGCCGAAGAAACTGGGTTAATTGTTCCTCTAGGAAAATGGATTTTAATGGAAGCTTGTCGTCAAATTCGAGATTGGCATGAACGGTTTCCCTGCCATCCTGCTTTAATTATGAGCGTGAATCTCTCGGGCCGTCAATTTTCTCAACCAGACTTAGTGACGCAAATTAAAGAGATTCTAGATGAGGCAGGGATTAAAGGCGATCGCTTAAAATTAGAAATCACTGAAAGTATGATGATGAATAATGTAGAAGAAGCGATTTGTCTACTCAATCGTTTAAAAGACTTGGGATTACGCTTAAGTATTGACGATTTTGGTACAGGTTATTCCTCTTTAAGTTATTTACATCGTTTTCCTGTGGATACCCTCAAAGTTGATAAATCCTTTGTGGGACGCATGGAAGAGGGGCAAGACAATAAATACATTCAGATTGTACAAACAATCATCTCTTTGGGTCATAATTTGGAGTTAGAGGTGATTGCTGAAGGAATTGAAACGGAAGGACAAAAAAACATTTTAGAATCTCTTAAATGTAACTATGGCCAAGGTTATTTATTTTCTCGTCCCCTTTCGAGTGAAAGTGCAGAAGCTTTATTAACTCAAGAAAACCCAAATAATGATTAACAATTAATAATTAATATTCTTCTGATTTAATCATATATTGATAGATAATTCCTTTTTTTAATGGTAACAATTGTGAATTTTGTTTTTGTTTTAAAGAAAAAACTTTATCGTTAATAATAACAGAAAATACTCGATTTAATTTACCTCCTTGAGCCTCAAGTAAAATAATATTGGAACTCTCTGTATTGGTATAATAGTTTGAACGGTCAGTAGATTTTAAAGCACCATAACCTGGTCCGGGTGCTGTAGTGGTAATATGATTTAGTTGCCATAAATTTTCAGTAGATATTATTGTCTCTTTCCAGTTTTTTCGTAAATAGTAAAGTTTAGGTTGTAGCCGCCAATCTCTAGGAAATTTATATAGTTTACTTATAACAACCGACGGTCGTTCAAAAAAAGATTGAATCTGTTTAACACCTCGAAGCATTTTATGATTATCCACAAGAATAACGGTGTTTTCAGTCATATCAGGGCATAAAACATCAATATCAGTCCAAAATGCTTTTTGATACTGCCAACTCAATATATAATCCTGTTGAACCACCAACCCAAAACCAATTAATAATGCAAAAAATGTTGCTAAAAGAGCAGTTCCTATATATTTCTTTCGATAATTATTAGCAATAAACCAAATAGTCCAACAAACACAAGCGCATACAATAGAAGCACCCACCACTGCTGCTGTATGAACTTTAGAACTTCTCCCACTAATGATAGTAACATCACTTGAAAGTGCAAAAGGATAGGCTAAAATTACTGTTACGATACCAATGAGTAAAAATTTTAGTATTAATTGGAAATTTTCTGTAATTTCTAAGTTTAGAAATCGAGTTCTAATTGACAACACACTATCTTTAGATCGACTAGGAAATTTTGTTTCCAGGTGAGAGAAAATCCATAGCAGTCCTATCCAGCACGGTAAAATAATCAAGAGAGATTTTAAATTGAGTTCTGTTAGGGTTGTTAATGGTCTATATAAAAACATTTTAAGACTGATAAATGGTCCAATCACCACATGACGAACCACTATTTGAAGAGCAATAACAAAATCAACATCACTCGCTCTAGTTTCCCCTAATAATTTACGAAGTAAAATTAAACAAGTTACCATGATTGCCATTAAAAAACTATGCTTAATTAACTCCCGACATAATCTTAAATTCCATTTATTTTTAAATAATGGTGCTGCTAAAAAAACAGGGAAAATTGGCTCATAACACAGTAGCGAACCAAGAATAATAAAGTAAGAAAGTATCTTTTTTTTAGCAACATAACAATGCAGTGCAATTAAAAGAAATGTTATGGATGGCTGTATTCCTAATGAATGAGTTAAAAATGGTTGAGTAGTATCAGCAGGGAATAAAGAAAAAGCTAAAACTCCAGTAATAATAAATACTTTTGGAAGAGCAAACCGTTTCAGCAAAGTATAAAATAAACAGGCATTAATTGTAATAATAAAATAACCAATTAAATAGATACTATGAAAACCTCCTAGTTTATTTCCAATCCATGAAAAAATGACAATTAAAATATCATGCAACGCTCTACCTTGACCCTGTTCTATTAAAATATGATTAAGAATAAATCTCCCCAATCCAGAACCAGAACCAATCCAACCTGCTTCTAGAGCAAACGGTATCCTATCATAATCATCTTCATACAAACCAAAGTCAGTAAAATACCAAAAATCTCCAATACCAATGATAATAAACAAAAGTAAAAATATTTGTAATGAATCAAGAAAACTATCAAAGTTAGGATTATTTTTTAAATGCTTTAATATTAATGATAATTTTGCTCTGAACATCTGATCATTGTCAATTCTAATCGATTTGAGTTTAATAATAATGGGGGCAAAAAACCCCCATTTATTACTACGGTAACTTTAGCATAGAATTGTTTTAAAGTGTACTAAACGATCTTAACTTTTAACCCATCACGAGGACGGGGACTAGGAATCGTTATCATCTCTAAGTTTTGGTCAGGTAAGAGTTGCCAATGACAGTTACGGACTAAAACACTAGCAAAAATTTTCATTTCTAATCTAGCAAATTCTTTGCCTAAGCATTCTCTTAATCCCCCACCAAAGGGAATGTAACAAAAATTTTTCTGTTTATCTGCCATATTTTCAGGAGAAAATCGTTCTGGATCAAAGGTGTTATAATCAGGAAAAGTGTCAGTTTCTTGATGGGTTTGGGCGATTTGATATTGTACTGTCCAATCTTTAGGAATACGATATCCTTGAAAATCAAATTCTTGAATCACTTTTCTCAATCCACCACCCACGGGAGGAATTAATCTTAAAACCTCTTTTAAAACCTGCTCTAAATAAGTCATTTCTTTTAATTGTTCTGGGGTTATAGGTTCACTAATATTAAGTTTTTCTTGTTCTTTTTTAACTTTTTTAAAAATATCAGGATGTTGCGCCATTAATAAGACAAACGAAGAAATGGCTGAGGTTAATGTTTCATGGCCAGCAAATAAAAGCAAAAGAATTTGGTCTTTAAGTTCCTCTAAACTTAGACTATTTCCTTCTTCATCTTTTGCGTCTAATAAGATACCAAGGGCATCATTTTTATGGTTAGGTTGTTGTTGTCGGTTGATAATAATTGTTTCAATTTCTTGTAACATTTTCTGGCGGCACTCTAACGCTTTACCAAAATTTGTCCAGGGTAAATTAATGGGTAAAGTAAATAATCCTTTACACCATGTTTCAAAATAGCTGGCTAATTTTGTCTCAGACGCATTCTCAATGCTAATTAATAGACTACAAGCAACATCAAACGTGTAATTTCTTAATTCAGGATACCAAGTTAACTCTTTAGTTTGCAACCATTTTTCTACATATTGTTGGGTAATATCCACCATTTTGGGAATATAATTACTTAAAGCTCTCGGTTGAAAAGCTTGAGCTAATAATTTCCGTCTGGAAGTATGAAAATTGCCATTTTTAACAGCTAAAGATAATTGTCCTAAAAGAATTCGGGTACTTTTTGGCCAAGTTGAGACAACATATTTATTTTCGTTAAGAAATAAAAATTGATTAGCCTCAGCACCAATCATGGTAACAGTATTATTACCAAAAATATTAGTTTTATAAACTTGACCATATTTTCTTACTTTCTTCTTGGCAAAATCAGGATCGAATAAAAAGTTAAGGGTTTCACCAATCAAAGGTAATCCTATATCTCCAGGGGGTAAGGGTAATAATTTTGCGTTTTGTAATTGTGTCATTTTTTAATTAAGATTATAAATTAACCTCTCTTTATTATATGACTTAGCACGTTAAAACGTAAAATAAAAAGGGGCAATATTGCCCCTTAAAATTAACTGGCAAAAATGTCTTTAAACTACGCTAAAAACAACCACAAATCCTAATACAGCCCCAAAAATAATTAAGGCATAGAATTGGGCGCGACCATTTTCTAGGTACTTTAAACCTTCACCACTAACTAAGGTAGCTAAACCAGTTAAATTAACTGCCCCATCAATGACACGGTAATCCACTTCCATGATTTGACGGGCTAAACGACGACATCCCATAACAAAAACGTTGTGATAAACATCATCGAAATACCACTTATTGAGGGAGAATTTGTACAACGCTGGAAACTTATCAGCGATCGCTTTGGGATCGATTTTGTGCTGCAAATACATCAAAGAAGCGATGGTAATACCAATTAAGGCAATACCCACAGAATTTCCGGCCATAATACCAAACTCGGTCCAGTCGAAGTGAGAAACCTCTTCTACCACCTCTCCAGGGGCGTATATAAAGCCCTCAAAGGTATTATCCCAAGGTTTACCCAATAACCCGATAACCGTTGAAGGAATGGCTAAAATGAGCAACGGTAAGGTCATGGATAAGGGAGATTCGTGGGGAGAGTCACTATGGCCATGGCCATGATCATCATGACCGTGATCCTCAGCTTCATGGTCTAATTCTTTCACATCCATCGCCCCAGGCCCAAATACAGGGGCTGCGGCCATGGATAACTCAGTCCGAATGTCCATATCATTGCCTCGGAAGTCTCCTTCAAAAGTCATAAAATACATTCGGAACATATAAAAAGCGGTTAATCCTGCGGTCAACCAACCCACTAACCATAAACTGGGGTTTGCTTCAAAGGCCAAGCCTAAAATCTCATCTTTTGACCAGAAACCAGCAAAGGGAGGAATCCCACAAATAGCTAAGGTTCCAATTAAAAATGCCAAGGAAGTCAAAGGCATATATTTCCTCAGTCCCCCCATTAAACGCATATCCTGTGCTAATACTGGGTCATGGCCCACAACCCCTTCCATTCCGTGAATAACCGACCCAGAACAGAGGAATAACATGGCTTTAAAGTAAGCATGGGTCATCAGGTGAAACAGCCCAGCAGTATAAGCACCGATACCCATAGCCATCACCATATAACCCAGTTGGGAGATGGTTGAGTAGGCTAAACCCTTCTTAATGTCGTTTTGGGTTAAGGCGATGGTTGCCCCTAAAAAGGAGGTAACAGCCCCCGTCCAAGCAATGGTCGTCATGGCAACAGGAATGTTCTCAAATACAGGATACATCCGCGCTACCAAGAAAACACCGGCTGCTACCATAGTCGCAGCATGAATTAAAGCAGAAATGGGGGTAGGACCTTCCATTGCGTCCGGTAGCCACACATGAAGGGGAAATTGGGCAGATTTTGCAACGGGTCCAAGGAAAACTAACACCGCAAATAACGCTGCTAATGCAGGGGCGATCATTCCTGAAGAGACTAACCCTTCTAACCGTTCCCCCATCAAATCAAATTCAAAGGTTCCGGTAGCCCAGTAAATGCCTAACATTCCTAAGAGGAGGCCAAAGTCACCCACACGGTTGGTCACAAAGGCTTTTTGACAAGCATCAGCGGCCGCTTTGCGATCAAACCAAAACCCGATGAGAAGATAGGAACACATCCCCACCAGTTCCCAGAAGATATAGACCTGCACTAAGTTGGGACTGATCACTAATCCCAACATGGACGCACTAAAGATACTTAAATATGCGTAAAAACGTACATAACCTGGATCGTGGGCCATATAACCGTCGGTATACACCATCACCAAAAAAGCTACAGTAGTGACGATAACGCACATCAAGGCACTGAGATGATCCAGAGTATAACCCATTTGTAACTGGAAGTTGCCGGCTGCGGCCCATTCGATCATGCGGGTGTATTCTTCATGACCTTGAATTTGACTCCACAATAGGGCAAAGGATAATACCATAGACGCGCCTAGCAAGGATATGATAAATACTGCATTGGCTTGTCTGAGGCGGTTTGTCACTTGATTAAAGGAAATTAAGCCTAAGCCTACCACCATTGCCCCCAACAGGGGCAACACTGGGATAAGCCAGGCATATTGATAAAGGGGTTCCATAGAGTAATGCCTAAGTGATTTGATCTCTATTTAGTTGATAACGCTAACTTTTTAGTTATAGACTTTTTTTAAGGAATTTTTCAATTCTAGTTATTTTGATGATTGTGCAGGGTTTAGTTTAGTAAAAAATATTTCTTTTTATAGGGACAAAAATTCAATTCTGGGGAGTAAGGGATCTTTGACTAATCCAATGCCTTGAAAATTCCATCGTTGTAAAATAGCTTTTAATTGGTTCCCTGATGTGGATTCTACAATAAAGCGATCGCTCACATCTGAACCATGAGTATTAAGATAACTCAACGCTTCAAAATTTTCCTGAAATACCAATAAATAACTGACAGGGGGTTCATCTTCCCCTTTATTAATACGAGCAACTAAATATTTTCCATCTACTTTTGAACGAACAATATAATGAAGTTGTGAGAACATCTTTTTCTATTTTAGATTTTCCAGTTTAATACGAGGATCAACAGCTTTTAATAATAAGTCAGCTAATAAATTCCCCACAATTAACATGGTAGCACCCATGGTTAAACTTCCCATCACTAAGTATAAATCTTGAGCCGTTACTGCTTGTAAAATGAGTCGTCCTAACCCTGGCCAATTAAAGAAAAATTCGGCAATAAATGCGCCCCCTAATAAACTAGCAAATTCAAATCCTAATAGGGTAATTAAGGGGTTAATGGCATT
>JASJDW010000108.1 GCA_030064955.1 Crocosphaera sp. | reverse complement strand
GTAATCAACCCCTTCTTCAACTGAAGGGATCATGTCTAAAGGATCGGGCATTTCATCCCTTTTCCCTAGCCACTGAGCAGCAAAGGAACCATAAGCCTTTAGGTTGCCTTCAATGCGATCGTTAGCGACTGTCTCGAAGTTTATAAAGTGAGTTCTACCACAAGAAAAGCAGAAAGTATAACCTTTCTCTTGAGAGTCTTGGAACTCTTTTTCGTCTGCGATGTGGGTAGATTGACCGCAATGATCGCAGTCAAAACGGTAGTAAAGCATAAGGAAAAATGGGGAATAAATCCCCTAAACCAATTGGTACAAATACTTCAGTTTTTGCTGTATAGCAATTATTTTCTAGAGATGAGGAAACGACTTGATATAGGCATTCTCCTTTTAACTCAATGAACCTAGACTTACAGTGAGTCTGATTCACCAACTATGGATACATTTGCCCTAATCCCCTTGGTGAGTCACTTCGCTGTTGTCTATATCGTTCACTATAGCGAACTTGACGATCAATGTCAACCCGCTATAGCGAACTTTTTTGCTAAAATGAATAAAATACAAGATAAATCAGATCGACCATTGAAAGACTTGATTGAGAAAGCAGGATATTCACAAGCGTCTTTTGCTAGAGCGATGAAAATGGCAAAATCCACCATAAATGATTATGTTGCAGGGAAAAAAATGCCAACCGCTCCGGTAATAGTCAATATGTGCTGTTTACTTGAAAAGTCACCTAAAGTAATCTTGAAATCTTTAGGACTCGATGTGTCGGGAATTCCAGATGATCAGCCCACTGATCTTTAACTAACCGGTAAGCCCCCAACGGGGGGGCTTGCACAATTTAAAACACTTATTTGCATGATACCGAGGTTTGAGAAAAATTGCGATCGCGCCCTTGAATGGTCTAAGACCGTCCCCAATTGGTGGCGATCGGTTCGGGCATGGGGGGAGCCGTGGGAATTTCCGTGACGGGAGAGTTCGTAAGTTTTAGAAAACTGCAGGGCGATCGGGAAAAATTTTCACCTTATATATAGTTTAAGATTTTTTCGCTTTACTTACCACCACCAAGGTATTTCAAGCAGTCCATCTTTAACTCTAGCCTGTTCAATTGAAAACGCTATTAACGCTGGTGGTCAATTAATGGGACTTTAGCTAATTTCAAGCCCAAACATAACCAAAACTAGCTTTATACAAAGCGAATACATCAGCATTATTCTTTAACCAGTTATAAAAACGATAAGAAATATAGCAGTACAAAGAAAGATTAGGACATTACTGTACCTTACTGTAAGGTGGGCATTGCCCACCCTACAATCTACAATCTTGTTCAATTTTATAAATGTCCTAACCAAAATGCGTAGTGCTATAGCTGTACGAAATGCCTCTAAAGCTTCGGGAAAAGTATTCAAAGGTTTATTCCCCCATCGTCGTCTAGATACCTTTTAACTTGTTTACTCCGGTTCAATACCAGCACCAACAGGTGCGATCGCATCTAGTTTTAACTCAGGATGATCCACGTTTACCTGTTGCAAACCCCATTCATTTTTAAACAATAAAACAGGACGACCCCAGTTATCTTTTACCGTAATAGTGTTAAAAATACGGCCTGCTTTTTCTAATGCTTTCCAGCCCCCTTTAACCCAACGAGCTAAACTATAAGGTAAAGGTTCTAAGTTGGTTTCCACACCATATTCACTTAACATCCGAAACTGTACCACTTCAAATTGTAATTGTCCTACCGCAGCTAAAATAGGGTCTCGTTTAAAGTCATCGGTAGAATACATAATTTGTATTGCACCTTCTTCCCGTAACTCTTTAATTCCTTTTTGAAACTGCTTAAATTTAGATGGGTTGGGGTTTTTAATGTAGGAAAACATTTCAGGCGAAAAACAAGGAATTCCTTCATATTCCAATTTTTGGCCACTATAAATGGTGTCTCCAATAGCAAACACACCAGGGTTATTTAACCCGATCACATCACCTCCGTAAGCTTCTTCAATAGAAGCGCGATCTTGAGCAAAAAGCTTTTGGGGACGGGATAAACGGACGGTTTTGCCTGTTCTTGCATGACTGACGGTCATGTCCTTTTCAAATTTTCCCGTACATACCCTTACAAAAGCTACGCGATCGCGGTGTTTAGGGTCCATATTGGCTTGTAATTTAAAGACAAACCCACTAAACTCAGGATGGGTGGGATCAACGACTCCAACAGATGAGTTACGGCCTTCTGGTTTGAGGGCGTATTCTAAGAACGCTTCTAGGAAAAGTTGTACCCCAAAGTTAGTCATGGCTGAACCGAAAAAGATGGGGGTCATTTTCCCTGCGTGGACTTCTTCTAAGTCGAGATCATCCCCTATCTCCTCAAGAATTTCTAAGTCCTCTTTAAATTGATAATAAAGCTCTTGTTCGAGATATTCTTCAATTTTGGGGTCGCCAAGCTTAATCACGTCTTCTTGAGCCTGTTGAGAGCCATGGGCGCGACGTTCAAATAGATGTATCGCCTTTTGACGACGACTGTAAACCCCTTTAAAGCGATCGCCCATGCCAATGGGCCAGTTAACCGCATAGGTTTTCAGTCCTAACTCTTGTTCAATCTCATCTAACAATTCTAGAGGTTCTCGTCCAGGACGATCCATTTTGTTGACGAAGGTAAAGATAGGCAGTCCCCTCAGACGACACACTTCAAATAGTTTACGGGTTTGGGGTTCTAACCCTTTAGCTGCGTCGATCAACATGACTGCGTTATCAGCAGCAGCAAGGGTACGGTAGGTATCTTCACTAAAGTCTTGGTGGCCAGGGGTATCTAAGAGGTTAATTTGGAAGTCACGATATTCAAATTGAAGGACGGTAGAGGTGATAGAAATACCCCGTTGTTTTTCCATTTCCATCCAGTCAGAGGTGGCTTTACGCTGATCTCGCCTTGCTTTGACCGCACCAGCTTGATGGATCGCTCCTCCATAGAGTAACAATTTTTCGGTGAGGGTGGTTTTTCCTGCGTCGGGGTGGGAAATGATAGCAAAGTTACGTCGTTTTTGAACCGCTTCTTGTATTTCTCTTTCTATTTCACTAGGCATAGACAATAAGGTTATGATTTTTACATATTTAGCTACAATGTTCTTTAATTATAGCGAATTTTCTTCTATAGAGATAATTTTTGTTACAATTAATTCATGGTATTAATAACAAGAGAAAAACCTAATTATGACTAGCTTAAATGATCCTTCTCATGCTGATACTAATGAGTTATCCCTAGAAGAACTCAATGCTAAATGGGATGCTCTGGAAAATGACCCGGAATTTCAAAAGAAACCTTTTTGGCAGCGAATTGTAGAAATTGGTAAAGTTGTTCCTGCATCAGAATGGGATAAACAGCTTCCGAGAGATTTTGCCCGTAATGGTGAACACTATATGTATGGCGCACCTAGGGAAGATGAGGAAGAATGAAACAGATTTTTTTAGATACATTTTATTTACAAGCTTTAGCAGATCCCCAAGATAATGCTCATGAATTTGCTGTCATTATAACAGCGAAATTAGGTAGCTTTAGAGGTGTTACTAGCGAGATGGTTTTGACAGAATTACTGAATGCTTTATGCAGTCGAGGACAATTTTTGCGTCAATCAGCTATTCGCTTAACCCGTGATTTATGCAACGATAGTAACACCCTGATTATTCCTCAAACTCAAGAGCAATTTGAACAAGCATTTGACTTTTATCAAAGACGATTAGATAAAGGGTATAGTTTAACGGATTGTGCTTCAATGGAAATAATGAGGCAATTAGAAATAGTTGAAATATTAACGTTTGATAAGCATTTTCAACAAGAAGGATTTAGAGCTTTACTGAGAGAATAATATCAATAAAATATCACTGAGCATCTTGTATTATCTGTTGTCCAGTGGGAGAAGTTGCATAACCTAAAAACGCTTTAACTGCTTCAGAAGGGGGATTTTTATAGACGTAATATAATGTTCTTTGATAGGGATAATTCGCAGCTTCGGGGGTTAACCCATCAATAGGAACCGTTCGCACCGTTTGCTGATCAGCGACTTGGGTATAAGTTGCATAACTAATACCATTGGTTCCTAACTGTTGTAAAATTGGGGTAGTTGCATCCCGATCTAGAGTAGTAATATTCGGGCTATTCCCGAAATTATCTGAGTTTAGAGCTAATTCTGCAAAAATTCTGCGAGTTCCACTCACCGACGGTCGATTAATGACCCTGATGGGTTCAGATGATCCTCCCACCTCAGACCAGTTTTGGATCGTTCCTTGAAAAATGTCTTTAACTTGCGTTGAGGTCAGACTTTTACGAAAATTATTATCAACTCCTACCACCACAGCGATCGCATCTTTAGTAACAGGGATAGCGACTAACCCTTTTTGCTGTTCTTCAGCCGTTAAAGGACGAGAGATAGCTGCAATATCAATATCACCCGCTAATAAGGCATTAATCCCGTTAGTTGACCCTTGTGCATTGGTTAAGACCTTAACCCCTGGAAACTGCTGCTCAAAGCGATTTTTTAGGGCCTGATTCACCAATACTAAGCTGGTTGACCCATCAATCTTAACCGTTGTTCCCTGGGGAACGGTTGTGGGGGGACTAAACGCAGTGACAGAAGAAGGAGAAGTCGGAGAAGGTAAAGAAGTATTAGAACTCAAAGGTTGACTGTTGGAAGCAGGAGAAGAGATCACATTCTTGGAATTATCTTGAGTTTGCTGAGTAAACCACCAATACCCTCCCCCTAAAATGCCTACAGTAATGATAAGAGAAAGAACCGTAATTAGAGTTTCTTTGTTCTGATTCATAACCTCTCAAAATAATGTTATTTTATTTTAGTCTAGGAAGATTAAAAATTTAAGTTAATTATATTTATTTTAGATTATGTTTAGTATAGTTTACTGATAAAGTCAATCAAAAATTGAGTTTATTTATAATTTTTAACAAGCCACCTCTTAGGGTGAAAACTGGTTAAAATAGAAGTAAGAATTAGGGTTAACAATTTATGGTAACAACAACGTATGAAATAACCCCAACACTCAACAGAGAAACAGCATTGATTCTCTGGTTTGAAGAAGTCGGTAGTCAAGATGTTGGTTTGGTGGGGGGAAAAAACTCATCTTTAGGCGAAATGATCCAACAATTACAGCCGAAAGGGGTTAACGTTCCCACTGGATTTGCAACCACAGCTTATGCTTATCGCTACTTTATTGAATCAGCAGGATTAGAGTCAAGATTAAGAGATTTATTGGCTGATTTAGATGTTAATGATGTTACCAATTTACAAGAAAGGGGACAATTAGCCCGTTCTTTAATTTTAAATACGCCCTTTCCCCAAGAATTACAAGAAGCGATTGTTAAAGCGTATAAAATCTTATGCGATCGCTACAGTCATGAATGCAGTCAACTCCATGAAAAATACCGCCAAGAATGTGAAATAGAAACCCAAAATCTTGATGTAGCTGTGCGTTCGAGTGCCACAGCCGAAGATTTACCCGAAGCAAGTTTCGCTGGGCAACAAGAAACTTACTTAAATATTCATAGCGTCAAAGGAGTCTTAGAAGCTTGTCATAAATGCTTTGCTTCTTTATTTACTGATCGCGCTATTTCCTATCGTGAAAACAAAGGATTTGATCACTTTGAAGTTGCCCTTTCAGTAGGGGTTCAAAAAATGGTTAGATCCGATTTAGCTTCCGCTGGAGTCATGTTTTCCATTGACACAGAAACTGGCTTTAAAAATGCAGCTTTAATTACCGCAGCCTACGGCTTAGGAGAAAACGTCGTTCAAGGGGCCGTTAACCCAGACGAATATTATGTTTTTAAACCGACTTTAAAAGAGGGGTATCGACCCATTTTAGAAAAAAGAGTCGGTAGTAAAGCCATAAAAATGGTTTACGACACAGGGGGATCTAAACTGACAAAAAATGTCGAAGTATTACCCCAAGAACAAGAACAATTTTGTCTAGACGATGAAGAAATCTTAAAATTAGGAGAATGGGCTTGTATCATCGAAGATCACTATTCCCAAGTCAGGGGAACCTATACCCCCATGGACATTGAATGGGCAAAAGATGGACGCATCGGAGAACTTTACATCGTGCAAGCCCGCCCTGAAACCGTACAAGCCCACAAAGCAACTAATGTTCTCAAAACTTACCAATTGAAAGACCATAGTAACGTTCTTGCCATCGGACGCAGTGTGGGGGCTGCTATTGGTCAAGGTAAAGCCCGTGTCATCCTTGAAGCGACAAAAATTGACCAATTCAAACCAGGGGAAGTCCTTATTACCAACCGCACCGATCCCGACTGGGAACCCATCATGAAAAAAGCCAGTGCGATCGTCACCAACCAAGGGGGCAGAACCTGCTTTGATGGTAATACAAAAATCTTGACGAATCAAGGATTTATGACGTTGCGTCAAGTGTACGAACAAGGATATGAAGGGTTATCGACTTTATCCCTCAATACAAAAACCCATAAGATTGAGTGGAAACCCATTTTAGATACCATGAAACGTCAATCTCAAATGATTGATATTAGTGTCTCCCAAACAGGAAGAATAACGGATAATACCCTACGTCTGACCCCTGATCATAAAATGGTTAATTTACGAGGAGGGAAATACACAAAAACAGAAATTCAAGACCTATTAAAGCAACAAGAAATGGTAACAGTTGCTCAAAGTATTCCCTCTTTGGGTAACAATAAACATCAAGAAGCAGATCTCGCTTATTTCTTAGGGGGAATTATTACAGATGGTTCAATTTATACCAGTTCAACCCGTGGAGAAGTCCAGTTTATCCAAAAAGATGTCCCTGAAAAACAAGCTTTCATTACCAAAATGAATGATTTGGCAAATAGTATTTATGGGAAATCTTTTACCCCTCAAGAAAAACCCATTTCCTCTAGTTATATTCGAGGCAAACAAGTTACAGGACAAGCAACCGCTTATCGTCTTCATTCTAAAGCGATCGCCTATGATGTAAAAGAGAAAGAAAATAACATTACTCAACTGCTTCTTGAAAATGAAGCTGAACTATCCTATCACTTTTTAGGAGGGGTTATTGATGGAGATGGTTGTTATCATAATAACCGTCTTCATATCTATATCTCTGAAGAGAACTTATTACAAGCTGTGATTATTGCTTGTCTCAAAATTAATACAGTTCCTCAAGTTACGAAAAATCGCAACATCTATCATTTGCAAATTGTAGAAAAACTAGAGGAAATTTTACACTACACCCAAAGAGTTAAAGGGGAAGTTACACCAAGAACCATTCAAACTCGCTTTTTTGCTACTCGTCAACTGTTTGAAAATCAAGAAACAGGACAAATTAAACTCCGTCAAGATAACAATTACTTAATTTCTGACAAACAACTCCGTGAAATAGGAGAATTTGAGGCACTTCTTGACGGTGATACTAGAATGCAGCGTGTTATTCAAGTTGGAGAAAAAAGTGAAGGAGAGGTATATAATATTACCGTTGCTGAGCATCATAATTATGTTGTTTTCACGGCTAAATATACCCCCATTATTGTCTGTAACTGTCACGCTGCAATTATAGCCCGTGAAATGGGTATTCCTGCCATTGTTGGTTGTGGAGATGCCACCGATAAAATCAAAACCCGTCAAGAAGTCACCGTTTGTTGTGCTGAAGGAGACGAAGGAAGGGTCTATGAGGGGTTATTACCCTTTGAAGTGGAAGAAACTCCCTTAGATAATTTACCTGTCACCAGAACGCAAATTTTGATGAATGTAGGCAACCCCGAAAAAGCCTTTTCTCTTGCTAGTATTCCCGCCCAAGGTGTCGGTTTAGCCCGTTTAGAATTTATCATTGCTAACCATATTAAAGCCCATCCTTTAGCCTTAATGAAGTTTGAGCAATTAGAGGATGAAGCAGTTAAAGAACAGATTACAGAATTGACGAAACGGTATGAAAACAAACCACAGTTTTTTGTCGATAAATTAGCCCGTGGAGTGGCAACCATTGCAGCTTCATTTTATCCTAAACCTGTCATTGTACGGATGTCTGACTTTAAATCTAATGAGTACGCTAACTTATTAGGAGGACAAAAATTTGAACCAAAAGAAGATAATCCTATGATTGGTTGGCGGGGTGCATCTCGTTATTATGACCCCATGTATCGTGAGGCATTTGCTTTAGAATGTCAGGCAATGAAAACGGTACGGGATGACATGGGTTTAGTTAATGTTATCCCCATGATTCCCTTTTGTCGTACCCCAGAAGAAGGCAAAAAAGTGATTGCAGAGATGGCAAAACATGGACTGAAGCAAGGGGTTAATGGGTTGCAAATTTATGTGATGTGTGAGTTACCTAGTAACGTCATTTTAGCGGATCAATTTGCAGAAGTGTTTGACGGTTTTTCCATCGGTTCTAATGATTTAACTCAACTTACGTTAGGATTAGATCGGGACTCTGCATTAGTGGCTCAATTATTCGATGAAAGGAATGAAGGGGTGAAACGAATGGTTAAATTAGCAATAGAAACGGCTAAGAAAAAAGGCCGTAAAATTGGTATTTGTGGCCAGGCACCCAGTGACTATCCAGAGTTTGCTAAATTCTTAGTAGAGTTGGGAATTGATTCCATGAGTTTAAACCCTGATTCTGTCTTGAAAACATTGTTAATGGTGGCAGAAGTTGAGAAGGGTTAATTTAATCATTCATGGATTATTATTAAACATTTTTAATCGGATGGGCTTATATAGTTCATCCTTTTGCTATAATATGCTCATTCTTTGAAAAGTTTCTGATATTGATAATATGAATTCAATAGATCCAAGTTATGTACACACATACTTGGAAAATAGTGGTTGGCAAGAAGAAGAAAAAATTGATGAAAGAGCCATTATATTTACAATTTATAAAAACAATAAAAAATATTCATTATTACTACCATTAGATCAAGAAATACCTGATTTCGACTCTCGAATGTATGATCTTTTCAGAGTCTTAGAATTTATAGAAAATAGAACTAAAGATGAAATTTTAAAGTGTTTTGAAAATTCTCACAAAATTGCTCTAGAACAACAAACAGAAATCCTTAGTTTAAGGTTTCAATTTATTTATGATCAATCTCAAAGACAGTTATCAGCCAAAAAAATGGGAGTCGTTCTTGTTTCTTTGCAAGATTTATTTGATGCTTTTGGTGAATTAGAAACTGGTAAAGAAGTTATAAGTACAAGAGGTAGAATTCCCAAAGAAATTTTAGAAAAAACTGAGATTTCAGTATTTGAAACGTTTAAAGGTTCTTTTGGGGTTAAATTAGCTTTTTCTAAATTAAATCAGCAATTAAGCTTGTTAGAAAGACCTCTTGCAGAAAGAGTATCGCAAAAGTTTATAGAATTAATAAACCTTAGTAATAATCTAGATAAAGAAAATTTGAAACATATGCTATTACAATTAAAAAAGAGAACTGCCTCTAGATACCGGAAATTTTTAGCTGAGTTAATTCGTGCCGAATCTAATTTTTACATTGATTGGGGATCAGTTAATCCTGAATCTGGTGGTCATGCGTATTTAAGTTATGAAAATACAGTTCATACTATTGAATTTATAAACAAAATGGAGACTGAAAACCCTGAACAAATTACAGTTTGTGGAGAACTATTATTAGCTTGTAAAAGTAAGCGTAATTATCTTGAAATTGCCAGCATAGAAGATGGTAATGAATATAAAGGTGATATTTCAGATTCTGTTTTACGTAACACAAATATTGACTTAACAATAGGACATCTTTATAGAGTTGTTTTTGAAGAATTAACATCAATTAATCCAGCAACAGGGGAAGAAAAAATTGAACGAAATGTTATTAATATTCAATATATGGAATCAACGACTAACTAATCTAAGTTTTTAAAAGTTATCTAATTATTCATTTTCCAAAAACAGCCGGAATAACAATAGCTGCTGCTGTTGCAATAATTAAACTAAAAGCCAAATTAACCACTTGTTGAGATGCTTTTTGATAAGTTTCAATCCTAATATCAAACTCTCTAAAACGCACATCCATTTCTTTGAGTTTTTCGTTAATATCATCGGTTTTAGCTTCAAGATGATCGAATCTTTCTTCAAGTCCTCGATTGTTTTTTTCGATTAATTCTTTAATTTCTGCTAGTTGTTCAGATTCAGTCATAATATTTTCCTAATTATTAGATTAACTTTCAAGGGGTTTAAGGAGAGCAATGCTAAGCTTATTACAGCTAAAATAATTAATCTTCTACCACAATGAAAAAAATAGCTTTTGTCACTTTCATTGTATCTTTCTTTTCCTTGTTAAAACAAACCCCTGCTATTGCTTTACCTATACCTTCCTTTTATCAAGGAATGCCTTATGATGAAGCGAGAACGAAAATGTTAGAATTAGGTTGGCAAGTTCCTATTATTAATAATTCAAAAGATTGTCAATTTATGCAGGAAATTTGTAATAATTATCCTGAAGTAGACGCTTGTTCCGGAACCGGAGTGGGGTTCTGTTTATTTACGTTTACAGATGCCAACGGAAAACAGTTCAAAATTACTACAGCAGGAAGAAACCCTTTAGAAGTGGTTAGCTGGCAAAACGAATAATATGTTAAAAGCCCGTGACGAGGATTGAACTCGTGACCTCACCCTTACCAAGGGTGTGCTCTACCACTGAGCCACACGGGCTTATGTTTTATGTGGTGGGCCGAGCTGGATTTGAACCAGCGTAGGCATAGCCAGCGGATTTACAGTCCGCCCCCATTAACCACTCGGGCATCGACCCATTTATCTCACAATTATTAATAATAGCATAGGAATCTTACAATTTCAACCATTCATAAAAAATTTATTTTCTGAGCAGACCTATAACTCTACCGCTAGAGTCTTGACGGGTTAAGATAGTATGGTAGGGAATTAATTGTATTTTACAAAATCTTAATGTAAGTTAGCCTTGTTTAATCTCCTATACAAAATCAAAGAGGTTCTCAGACGCTGGTGGTCAGAGTTCACCCTGCAAACTAAGTTATTAGCAGCAGCAACCCTAGCCGTCTCCTTATTTATGAGTGGTTTAACCTTTTGGGCTGTTAACACCATTCAAAGAGACGCACAATTAAATGATACGCGCTTTGGTCGAGATTTGGGGCTATTATTAGCTTCCAATGTTTCTCCCTTAATAGCGGAAGATAACTTAACAGAAGTTGCCCGTTTTTCTAGTCGTTTTTATCAGAGTACCTCTAGTGTCCGTTACATGATTTACACTGACGAAACGGGGCATATTTTCTTTGGTATTCCCTATTCATCAGCGGAAGTCCAAAATTCCCTGACCATTGAACGTCGTCTACAACTGCCGAACTTTCCTTCCGATCATGATATCTTACCGTTAGTACGGCAACATCAAAGTCCTAATGGGGAAGTAACGGATGTGTTTGTTCCTCTCCAACATGAAGGAAAACATTTAGGGTTTTTAGCTATTGGGATTAATCCTAATCCAACGGTGGTTAACTCATCTAATTTAACCCGTGATGTTACCATTGCTGTGTTTGTCGCTATTTGGGCGATGGTCATTTTAGGGGCTGTTTTTAATGCGTTAACCATTACTCGTCCCATCAAAGAATTATTAGTAGGAGTTAAGAATATTGCAGCAGGAAACTTCAAACAAAGGATTAATCTTCCCTTTGGGGGAGAGTTAGGAGAATTAATTTTTAGTTTCAATGAAATGGCAAAACGTCTTGAACGTTATGAAGAACAAAATATTGAAGAATTAACCGCAGAAAAAGCTAAATTAGATACATTGGTGTCTACCATTGTAGATGGGGCTATTTTATTAGACACTAATCTCAATTTATTATTAGTTAATCCTACCGCAAGACGGATGTTTGTTTGGGAAGGAAAAAATGTAATTGGTGAAAATATTCTGCAACTTTTACCCCCAGAATTAACCAATCAATTACAAATTCCTCTAGAACAAATGATCAAGCAAAATTCCACTGCTTCCGATGAATCAGAAGTAGATGAAAATCTAGAAAATACTTCTTTCCAACCCAGAGTTAGTCCAGGAGAATATCGTATTAGTCTGAGTCAACCTACATCAAAAATTGTTCGGGTTCTTTTGACCCAAGTTTTTGATCAACATAGGGAAACTTTAAAAGGAATTGCTATGACGGTACAAGATATTACCCGTGAAGTAGAATTAAATGAAGCAAAAAGTCAGTTTATTAGTAATGTATCCCATGAATTAAGAACCCCTTTATTTAATATTAAATCTTTTATAGAAACCCTATCAGAATTTGGCGAAGATCTCTCAGAAACAGAACGAAAGGAATTTCTAGAAACAGCTAATCATGAAACCGATCGCTTGACTCGTTTGGTCAATGATGTTCTAGATTTATCCCGTTTAGAATCTTCTAAAACCTATCATTTAAACGGGGTAGATTTATCTCAGTTAATTGAACAAACCTTAAGAACTTACCAATTGAATACTAAGGATAAAGAATTAGTCTTAAATAAAGAAGTTGAAGAGGATTTACCGTTAGTTTTAGGACATTACGATCTACTGTTGCAGGTGATGACTAATTTGGTAGGAAATGCCCTAAAATTTACTTCATCGGGTGGTAATATTGTGATTCGGGCTTATCATTTTAAAAGGAAATCAAAACAATTTAACGATAAATCCTGTGTAAGAGTTGAAATATCTGACACAGGAATTGGTATTGCCCCAGAAGATCAACAAGCCATTTTTGATCGGTTTTTCCGCGTCGAAAATCGAGTTCATACCCTCGAAGGAACGGGGTTAGGACTATCTATTGTCAAAAATATTATTGATAAACATCACAGTCAAATTCATTTGATTAGCGAAGTGGGAATAGGGACAACATTTTGGTTTGATTTAGCCCTCTATGAAGATAATTGTTCCCCATCAGAAGGTTGCAACAATGAAACGATATTACCCAGAACCGTTGATGTCTATCCTAATCGTTTACTGTTTTAGTTAGATAAGGCGATCGCTAAACTAATCCCAATTAATCCCACAATTAATAATACACCTCGATAACGATAACACCAACGTTTAATAACAATTATTGGGTTTTTAGGAGTTAATTTGATAATTTCTTCGCTGATGATGGGTTGAGTTTTATCCTGGTATAACGTACAGGTTTTAGCATAGGGACGTTTATCATAGGTACAGCTATCATCTTCATGGTATAAACAGCGATCGCATAAAAATTCTGTTTGGGTTGCTTGATATAACGGAATTCCAGGATGTCCAAACGCTTTTAATGTCGTTTTACAATAAGGACAGTCAATGGCTTGATGATTGACAAGTTGTTGACATCGGGGACAAGTGGTCATTAATCTAATGGTTGCTCACAATTTCCTTTTTATTGTAAATAGCCAGACCCAAAAAAACCGTTATTTGTTAAGAAGTATTAACAACCATGATTTATCTTTCTAATCAACAATTACAACAAATTCACCGCCATGCTGAAATGACCTATCCTGAAGAATGTTGTGGTTTACTCTTAGGAACCCTAGAAGGGGATAATAAACGGGTAATAGACGTTCGAGAAACGGAAAATAGTTGGACAAACGAGATGAATGAAAACTTACCCAATATCCCCAGTTCTAACCAGCAACCGTTAAGTAAAAAAAATCGTTTTAGTATTGATCCTTCCGTCTTATTAGAAATACAAAAAGAAGTGCGCGATCGCAGTTTAAATATTATCGCCATTTATCATTCTCACCCTGATCATCCTCCCATTCCATCCGCTTTTGATCGTGAAATTGCTTGGTCAGACTATTCCTATCTTATTGTTTCTTTAAGACAAAGTAAATTTATTAACATAAAAAGCTGGAAACTCAAAGAAAATCGACATTTTGAAGAAGAAATAATCACAATTGTTGCATAATTTATTTTTTTTCTTTATAATAGCTTATAATTATACTTGTAGATAATAAACCTATGAACAAAATTATCCCATCTTTAGTTATTTTTACAGGGACAACTGCATCCTTATTGATAGGAACCAATTCGGCTTTAGCTGCTTCTTTTAATTGGTCTTATGAGACGACAGAAGGGAATATTTACACTGGAATGCTAGAAGGAGATGTTGAACCAGACGGTAATACTATAAATGTAACATCTGTTTTTATGAGTCAATTAAATGGAATTGATCTTCTGGCAACCCCTATTATTCGTAATAGTGCAGGACTGTTAAGTTCCATGGGAATAGTTACTTTAAATGGTACCACAATGGACTTAGGGGCTTGTCAGACTCCTGATTGTTTAAGTGGAATATTTATCGGTAATTTAGGGTTTCCTGATTCTACATTTTTTAGTACATCCTCTGAATTTGGGAATGATTTTGAGAACTTTAATGCAGGGAATTGGAACATAGAGGAAAAAACAATTGTATCTGTACCTGTACCTGAACCTTCTCTGACTTTAGCATTACTTGGCTTAGGGTTATCAGGCTTAGTTAAAATTAGTATAAAGAAAGATTAAGTTCTATTTTTAAGATAATGTTGGATAGCGTAATACCCATTATTAATTAATCAATGACCAATTAATAATGGGGTTTATTATTTTCATAAATTTTAGATAAGATATCTTGATGAATTGTTTGGGTGATAGGATACAAATAAGCAAAAACTAAACTAATAATTAATAAAGTAATGGGTAAAGGTCCAATTATCATCCGAATTGCCCATAAAGCTGTATCTGGTTGTTGTCCTGGACTACCAGGAACATAGCCGGCACTATCTAATATTTTACCAACTACAAATAGAGCGACAGCAATACCAATTTTCTGTAATTGAACCACAAATGCAAAAAAGATGCCTTCTCTTCTTTCTCCTGTTTTCAATTGATCTAAATCCACAACATCAGGTAACATTGACCAAGGAACAATATAAGCAGTCGCAATACCAATTCCTGCCAAGATTGCAATGATATACATTAAAGTTACTTGGTCGGGTTGCAATAAGAATAATCCTAATTCTGCTATAATTGTGAAAGGAATTCCCATTAAATAAATCACCTTTTTTCCTAAGCGATGGCTAAGATAATTCCACACCATCATCATCATTAAAGCTGTTCCTTGAACCGCAATAGCCATACGAGTAAAATGCTCTTCTGTTAATCCCATACAATTAATAACAAAATAGGGTAAAATGGCAGCAATTGTTTGTACACTTAACCAGGAACAAAGATAAATCATCATCACACAAATAAAAGGAAAGTTAGTTAAAATTAAGCGGAATTTTTCCTTGAAAGATAAAGAAGATGATCGATGATAATTAGGATAGCTTTGTGTGACTTTAGTATATCGTTGATAAGTTCCAAAAACACTAATATAAATCGAAATAATAGCAATTAAACCTGCCATCAGTCCTAAAATTAAATATTGTTTTTGTTCATTATTAACCCAACTAAAAATAAGTTCCGCTAAAATTAAAGATAAAATACTGCCACCAATACTAAAAGCAGAACGAAAACTAATTAAATTAGTTCGATCATTGTAATCTTGAGTTAACTCAGCAGATAAAGCACTATAAGGTAATAAAACTGCGGTAAAAGCTGTATAAAAAACTAAAGCAATAATCGTATAATAAATAATCTGAATAGTTTGATCATTAGAAGGAGCAATTGTCCACAACAAAACACAACTGAACCCTAAAGGAATTGAGCCTAAAATCATCCAAGGATAACGACGGCCAAACCGAGAACGAGTGCGATCGCTGAACCACCCAATCAACGGATCATTAATGGCATCCCAAATTTTCCCAATCATCACAATAATACCAGCCACCCCAGGTTTTAAGCCAGCAATATCTGTCAAGAAAAAGAGGAAAAAGAAAACTAAAATATTACTCGGTAACGATCCACTTAATTCCCCAATACCATAAGCTAACTTCGTTGAAAACTTAAGTTTTGTTGGCGGGTGAAATGCTTGAGGAGATGACATTTGAAATCTTGTACTAATATTTCTCAATATTAACAAAATTCCAATGACCATCTTTAACTAAAATTGAAAACCTAACCCAATTAAGTCAAAGTTTCAAAATAATCTCGAATTTGATTCCGTCGTCGAGGTTGACGTAACTTTTGTAAAGCTTTGGCCTCGATTTGACGAACCCGTTCCCGTGATAAGTCTAAGGTTCGTCCAATATCTGCTAAGGAATAAGAAACCCCATCTTCAAAACCATAACGTAGTTTAATCACTTCCTGTTCTCGTTCTGTGAGATCTTCTAATAACAGTCCAATATCTTTACGTAAAGATTCAATGGCTAAATTTTCTTCAGGAGAAATATCTTCTGATTCTAATAAATCCACTAATTCCGTATCTTTTTCTTTGCCTACTTTAATTTCTAAAGAAACAGAACGGGGAATTTTCATCAACACTTCTCGAACCTGTGTAGCACTCATATTTAATTCTTCGCCAATTTCTTCGAGGGTAGCACTACGGTTTTTAGTTTGAGAAATTTTCCGTTGAACTTGTTTAATTTTATTGAGCTTTTCTGTTATGTGAACTGGAAGACGAATGATGCGACTTTGGGTTGCGATCGCCCGAGTAATCCCTTGACGAATCCACCAATAAGCATAAGTAGAAAAACGATATCCTTTAATGGGATCAAATTTTTCAACCGCTTTTTCTAATCCTAGGGTTCCTTCTTGGATTAAATCTAGTAATTCTAACCCTCGGTGTTGATATTTTTTGGCCACAGATACCACCAGACGTAAGTTCGCTTTAATCATCTCATCTTTGGCCTGGGTTCCTGATTTTTGAATTGTGTCTAATTCAGTGATATCAAGATTCGCTAAAGCAGCCCATTTTTGCTTACCTTGGGCTAAAATTTCTTTTAATTCAAATACCGAAACTTCACTCGCTTTTGCCCATTTTTCCCAGGAAGGACGATGACCTAAATAAGCCATTAGTTGATCGTGAATGCGATGAACATGAACAAATTGACTCATGATCTGATCATCTGTTTCTGCTGCTTGGTTTCTTATTTCCAGTAATTCAACATAACGTTGAACCTGTCTTGATTTACTGACTTCTTCCTCTTTTTTGAGTAAAGGAACGCGACCAATATCTTGAAGATATAAGCGCACTAAATCTGTAGTCACTCGATGAGTTGAGGTATCTGTTTCAGTAAAGTCTATGTTTTGTAATTCTAATTCAAGCAAACCATCCCCTAACTCGGAAGCGATCTCGTTACCTTCTTTATCTGATTCTGTAACAGGTGTGACTTGGGGAGAATCATTGTTATCAATAGGGTGATAGGACGATGTGGCTAACATAGGAATTTCTCAGTATTGCTCAGTAATGATGACGAGATCAAAGAGGACTTTTAACTTCCTCTGATTAACCTTAGAATTCCCCAATGGAAGTTAAAAACTACAGGGTCTTAATATTTGTTCAAATGGGATTGAGGGTAATTACTTGGTTATACGGTTTGATTAATAATTATTGTTTTTGAATAAAAGTAATTCTACGGTTGTCACTCATAGGTTTAAAATTTTGCAGGGGCTTAATTATTATTAAACCCCTACAGCAGTTGTTTTTGTCAGTTAACCTTTAAACTCATATCTTGCACCTCCGATAAAATTAGCTATTTTGTAAGTGTTTAGGTACCTCGCGCGTTCCCAAGGCGAGGACACCTCGCCGGGGTCGCTCGTCTATCAGCCATCAGCCCTTCGGGTTCGGCAGTTGCTCCTCGGCGGAAAACGGAGGGGCTGTCTCCTGGGGTGTCCCCAGGAGTTTATACGCCCCGTCCAAGACCGCACTCCACTCACCATCAGCTTAAAACTAACCCCTAAAAGGCGTATTTATGTGTTTATGGGCTTTCGTTCAAAAGCTGAAGACTGAACGCTGACTACTGAGTGCTTACCCTATCATGATTGTTAAGTTTTTTTATACTGATGCAAGATATCAGTTAAAGGGTTTTGAGATATTCCAGCAAGGTTTGTTTTTCCTCAGAAGATAACTCAGTTCCATAAAGATGTCCCTGGTTACTATTACCATCGAGACTGGTATCGTATTTAAACCCTTCGGTTTCTGCGTTTGTTCCTTGGGAAACAAAACCAATTGTGTCAGGATTGTAAACATCGTACCCTCGATAAAACACCTTGGTTCTGTTTTCTGGAACTTCTAAAAGATCCGTCAGAGAGGGAACTGAACCGTTATGTAGATAAGGGGCCCTTAACCAGATACCATCTAAGGCAACCGAAACATAACCGTTTTGTTTCTGCACATGGGTAAAATCCCATTCTTGTCCATCCCCCACTTCTAAATACTTATCAACGGCTGCTTGGGTCCACATTTCAACCCGATGGCCATCGGTTCCCACTTCTTCAACAGGGATGACGGTCCCAGTGCGATCGCTACCAAAAGCATGACAGGACGCACAGTTATTTTCAAAAAGGGGCTTTCCTTGGGCTGCTAATACGGGATCGATCTCAAAGGGATAATCAGGGGGCGGGATTAAACGAATGAAGTCTTCTACTCGTTGTAAGTCTTGGAGGGGTACATTGTCGGGTGGGGTTCCTGCTGCTAAAGCCCCCATAATGTTGGTTTCAGTGAGATTGGTTTCCAACCCATCCCAATGATAGTCAAATCCTTTGTGTTTTCTTTCGTTCCACACAGGGGGATCGTCTACATTATCGATGGTGTCATCGAGAGGTAGGCTAAAGTTAATAAATTTCACAGGGTTAAACGAAGGAATTCGACCAGGGCCAGGATCAGGCCGGGAGTTAGTCCAAGCAAAGCCTAGTCCGATCCCTATCAAGGCTTTTTGGGTTTGGGGAATAATGATGTGGCGATACAAGAGTTTATCAGACCAAGATAACGGATGCTTGGCTTCAATGGCCGGTATAATATTGTCAGGGGTAAACTTTGGGTCGTTACCACAAGCTGCTAAAAAGCGAATGTTGGCAATGGAATCAAAGGTTTGCGTTGGGGCCCCTAAAACTAGGGTGGGGGAATCTTGAGGACTTTTACGATAGGTTGTACTGTGACAGAGGGCGCAAGTTGATCCCTGACGAGGAAACCCCACAATACTTTTGGAAACCCCCACTGGCATTTCTTGTCCTTCTTCCCAAATAAACCCTAAAGATTTATAGCCTCCTGGTCCGGGTAAGTGTTCAGCAAATAGATCCGGTAAGACTTCCCAAATCAAGAAAGGAATACCCCCAGAATTGATAGAACCATATTTGAAGTGATCTTCTGCTGATTTATAAACAATAGGAACTTCTCGTTTAAAATTGTACCAAGCAAAATAACCTGCCCCTCCTGCAATTAGTAAGATAACTAAAATAAGGGTGGTGATAATTTTTCCAACTTTACTATTCAGTAGGATCATAAAAACTGCCATACGATTTCATGAGTTAACCTAGAGAGAATTCAAACTTTGAGAAGAAATCAGAGAGGATAAGATTTTTTCTTGTCTGACTATCAATAATTTGATTGATAGCAGTTCTCAGATTAAGTAGGTGAGCATAAATAAACGCATAATGCGATGCACTCCTAATTAAAGCTAAAACCAATATCTACAGGTGGTTCTAGGCATTGCCCACCCTACAAATGTTTTATGTTTAATTATACTATGGTTTCGTCGTCATTTCAGCTAAACTAAGTATAGACAAGGTTTATCAGTAAAATGTTCAAATTCCCCTTCCCCTATATTTCCCGTGAAGCTGCTGAAGCGTTGGAAACGACGTTTAGTGAACAATTGAAAAACAGTGACACAACCTCGAAATATTATGTTTTTCAACTATGGGGTATTGGAGGGGTTGGGAAGACAACATTAACCCAAAAATTAGCGAGAGATTATAAAAATTGGGCTGATTTTACTATAGTATCTTTTGGTCGAACCGCAGGTATTGAAAATAGTATTAAATTACTCGATGTGTTATATAAACAGTTACCTGCTAACACATTTTTAGGGGTTAGACCATTTTCTAGTGATCCTTTTAAAGAACTTTATCAAAAATACTGGGACACGATTAATGAGTTAAAAACAATACCCAGTCAAGGCAAAAAAGAAGTTGATCCTGAACAGCAAAAATTAGTAAAACGTTTGATTGGTGAAGGTGTAAGTGCATTAAGTAAATTCACGGCTGCTGCTGCCGTTCCTGATATTATTGTTAAAGGAAGTGCTGAAGTTCTTGGTAGTGCATTTTTATCGGAAGTTGATCGCATTAGACAGTTATTACAACAGCATAGAAAAACAAAAGATAAACGAGAATTAAAGGAATTGATGTTAGAACCTTTGCCAAAGCTAACTGAGGCGTTTCTAGAATCTTGTCAAAAGAGAAATAAACCCGTAATTTTAGTATTGGATACCTATGAAAAGGTTTCTCCTGATATTAATACTTGGGTGTGGAAATATTTAATTGGTAATCATAAATTTACAGACAGTAATGTTTATGTTGTAATTGCAGGAAGAAATAACATCTTAAAAAATGAATCATGGAGAAAATTACAACAAGATACTCACTTAATTTATGATCGTTCTTTGGAAAGATTTGATGAACCACAAACAACCACTTATTTACAACAAATTGATATAACAGATAAATCAACTATTGAACAAGTCTTTAAAATAACCAAAGGTTTACCTTATTATTTAGGTAAAATTAGAGAAAGAAAAAAACGAGGAGAAACTATTGATTTTTCCCAATTAAATAAAGATATTGTTAGTTTATTGCTACAAGGTTTAAATAAGACACAAAAACAAGTTATTTCTATGGCTGCTTGTTGTCGTTGGTTTGATCAACAAATTATAAAATATTTAATTGACCAACAAGAAAGTTTGGATTTTGATAAAGCAGTCCATGATGAACTAAATAAATTAAATTGTTATCAATGGTTAGTTAAACGAGATTTTGTAGAATATATTAATGGAAAATATCGCTTAGATGATGTAGCAAGGGATGTATTTAGACAAGAATTTTGGCGAGAAGATGAACAACAATTTAGACAAACTCATCAACAGTTAGCTGACTATTTTAAAAGCAGAAGAAATGAGCAACTTTTTCCTAATAGTTCCCCCGCACAACAATATAATAATACCCGTTGGCGAGAGTATACAAGTGAATTTCTCTATCATCAATTATATGCAGGAACAAACAACAGTGAGATTGAATTAATCTCTTATTTATTCACGTCACGCTATTTTAATCACGATGAAATTATCCAAAGTCGAATAGACGAAATAATAAATGAAGTGAATATACACAGTGATGAAGATACCATGTTGATTTATCCTATAAAACAATGTTTAAGGGAAATTATTGTCGCTGTTTTCCTCGGTTATGCTGTCTTAGAAGAATGTCCCCTAGATTATGAGTATTTTCAACAGTATAATTTAGAAAAGTCAGATATTGATAAAACCCTAACTCGCTGTTTTCATCATCTGAATCAGTTGACAGGAATGGCTAAGTTTGCTGCATTATTATATAAGTCAAAACGCTGTTATCCGTCACAACAATTGAACTATTTACAACAAGCTAAAAGCGAAGCAGAAAGAATTGTTACAGAAGATGATCCAGACTTTAGTTGTGATTTATTTTTGCAACGTTTAGGTTATGAATTTTTTAAGTTAAAAGCTTATGAAACAGCCATTAATTGTTGTCAAATAGCCAATAAGTTTAAACCCGATGATGATCAAGCTTGGTATAACCGAGGGGTAGTGTTAGGTAACTTAGGAAGGTTAGAAGAAGCGATCGCCTCCTATGATAAAGCATTAGAATTCAAACCAGATTATCATGAAGCTTGGTATAACCGAGGGGTAGTGTTAGGTAACTTAGGAAGGTTAGAAGAAGCGATCGCCTCCTATGACAAAGCTTTAGAATTCAAACCAGATAATCATGAAGCTTGGTATAACCGAGGGAATGCTTTATTTAGCTTAGGAAGGTTAGAAGAGGCGATCGCTTCCTACGACAAAGCTTTAGAATGGAAACCAGATAAAGATCAAGCTTGGTATAACCGAGGG
>JASJDW010000013.1 GCA_030064955.1 Crocosphaera sp. | reverse complement strand
CTAACCTTCCTAACTCATCTAAAGCACTCCCTCGGTTATGCCAAGCTTGATGTAGATCTGGTTTGATTTCTAATGCTTTGTCAAAGGACGCGATCGCTTCTTCTAACCTTCCTAACTCATCTAATGCAACCCCTCGATTATACCAGGCTTGATGATCATAATCATTATTTTTAATTGCTTCCTCAAATAGCTCTAAAGCTGCTTCTAAATTTCCTGCTTCCCCTTGTTCAATACCTTGTATTACCAACTCTTCAACGGCAATAGATTCTTTATCTATAGTTTCCCTCACTAAATTTTTTTGAACTTCCAAAGCATGATTAATATAGTCTCTTTCTAAACAATTTTCTGGAAGTTGTAATAATCTTTCTCTTAATTCTTGTTTCGTGTACCAAATTCGCAAAAAATCAATAAATAATTTTATAGGTTCTCCTCGTTGCTTCTTAACTTCTAAACAGATTCGCATCAATGGTTCTTGTAATTCATAAAAAGATTCTCTACCAATAGATTCATGGGTTACATAACTTTTTTGTCGTAAATCTTTCAGTTGACTTGATGCAGTTTGATGACTAATAAAACAGCGTTGAGCAATTTCTTTAACAGGTAACGCTTCGGATTTTTCACATAATAATTCAATAATTTTTCTTTGTTGGGGTGATAACCATTTCATCCTTGCTTGATAGTAAGGGGTTAATTCATCTAAGGTTTTCATAACGGGTTTAACTAATTCATCTAAGGAATTACGAGTTAAAAATTGTGAGAAAATAACATATACTCGATGATTACCTCCTGCTAAGTGATGAATGGCTTTAATACGATCTTTTCCTATAGACGATGCAATAAATAATTCTAATTCTTTATCCTGTTGTAGTTGTGCTATATTCCTTAATAATTCTGTTGCTTCTTCAATGGTTAATTTATCTAAAGGTTTAGTATTGAAAAAACAATAAAAAGGTGATTCTTTTTTGCTAACACCAGCAAATAAACTTTGGCTAGTGGCAATAATAGTAATTAAGTTATTATTCTGTAAATAAGCTCTAAATTGTTTTTGTCCAATGTCTCCTAAACCCTTAAAAATTTCATCAAGATTTTCAGTTAGTAACAGTAAGGTTTTATCACCTATAAAGTCTTGTAATATTCTTTCTGCTTGATAAGTGGCATCTTCAGTAGATAATTGATATAAAGATTCAATTTTTTCTTGTAATTTTGTTTCATATGATTGTGGATATTCAATTGCTAAACTATGAAATATTCTTATTAATAAATCTAACCAAGAACTTACACCCCATTCTTCTTCTTTTAACCAAGCAATTAATAATTTATCTTGTAAGTCTTCTCTCTTTTTCAAACGATGATAAATTAATGCAATAGTATGGGTTTTGCCAATACCTCTCATACCAATTAATAAACGAAAATGTTTATTAGCTGTTTCCACACTATTACACACTGATTCAATTAAATCTTCAACTAATTTTTGTCTCTGTACAAAGATAGCTTCTAAGGTATTTGCAGACATTAAACTAGGGGTAAAAGTGGAAAGAAAATTATTGTCCATAATTATGATCAGTTGAGGTTGAAGAAGTAATAAGTAGGGTGGGCATTGCCCACCTTACAAGGTTTTACTTAATAATATCAAGTACCTAAGCTTCTGGAAGTTTCCCAATATTTTCTAATGATATCATAGCGAAATCTATAATTTTTATCCTCCTGAATTAAGTAATAATCTTTCATCAATAATCTTAAAATAGATCGCCCCATTTCTTCTTCTGAAATATTAGGATCTATAGCCAATCGATTCCATAACTCATGAAAAGATAAACCTCCTTCAACGGCTAAAATATCTAAAATTTTCGTAGCATATTTTTTTTGTTCTGCTGTATAATAATTATCAATTCTTTCTAGATAATGCTCCATTTTCCAAGGATTCAAGGGATTAAGCAGCAATTTATTAATTGTTTGTTCTACAGTGCTTTTATCAATTACACCATCAATAAATTTCAGTTCAGTAATTAAATGATGAATATAAAAAGGGATAAAATTAACAGATTCAGAAATATATTTAGCAATCATTTCAATGTTCTCCGTTTCTATTTTTTCTCCTTCTATTAAACGAATCGTTAACTCTGTTGCATGGTTTAAAGATAAGGGAGGAACATCAATAGGATACATATCATTGGTTGCATCATTACTATAGCCAGCTTGCTTTAATTTTTTAACCACATGATGTAACCCTATTGATCCCGTAAATACCATCCTAACTTGAGGATAAGTTTGACGAAGCGATCGCAATGTATCTAATAGTTCCATTGATAATTCATCCCCCATATTATCCAACATATAAGGCACTTCATCCCAGAGAAAAATGACTTGACGATCTTGATTTGTTACTAAATCTTCAATGGTTTTTGTTAATAAAGTTTTCCAATGGGTTGCTGCTATTTTGGGAAACTTAATACCACTAAATTCAATTCCTTCTAAATGACTCAAAAAATCCCTAACTCGTTTCGTTTTCCCTTTATTGCTTAAATATTTTTCTACATCTCGCCACACAGCTTCAACAAATTCAATTGGCGATCGCATTCCTTCAAGATCCCTGAAAATGATTAGCTGATTATCTTTCCCCTCCGCTTCCATTTTCTTGATCATATTTGTTTTTCCCATGCGCCTTTCTGCGCTGAGGATTACGCTTTGTTGCTCTAATATAGCCCAAATTTTGGCAATGAGCTTGTCTCTACCGATAACGTCTTGAGGCGCAAGGATTCCCCCTGGATTGGCTTTCATACGACTTTGTTAATGTACGTTATTTTTATTGTACGTTATTTTTATCGTATGTTTACTTTTTTATGATGAGTGGGACGTAAATAAGCGATCGCCGAACAAATTCAACAGTCTCATCAGGAATCTCGTCTTTAACTGATTATCCTTAGCTTATGTTATTTAGGAAAGCGAGAATGCCAAAACTGATACCATGATATCCAAGCTGTTTCGAGGGTTTGGTAAGCTTTTTCAGGAGAAGAGTTTTCAATAGGGAGTGATAAATAAGTCCAGAGACAACGAAAATCTTTCCAGTCTTCTTTACCTAGTATTACAGGGAAAAGACGGTGTAGTTTCGGATCATAAAGTTTTCGATTTTTATCAAACTGTTGACGAGTTACTGTACTACCACCTCTAGGGTTAATACAAGCAGTTAAGTAAGCTGTTTTTTGGTGAGTAAATGTCAAATAAAATCCTGTTTTTGCTTGTTTATTTGTCTTTAATAAAAACTCTTGCTCAGGCAAATATTGCTCTTTTATAAACTTATCTACTTCTCCATGAGTACGGACTATATAATACATTTTTATGTCTAATAACCTATTATTTTGTTCATAAATATAGTTTGTTCCTGATTTATATATAGAGCCTTTTTGTTTTTGTTTGGGTTTTATTTTTATTGGATTGCTTTCTACTAATTGCCAGTTGTTCAAAGAAACTTTTTTAGGAAAATAAAATGGTTTAGGCTTAGCAAAATTGGGATTAATCAGGGATTGAATCAACATCAAGAAAATAGCAGTAAAATTAATCGCTAAAATAGAGATTTGTAGTTTTTTTTTAAGTTTCATAGGTTATCTAATTCCTCTTCATTGATTTCTTCTGGGTTCATAGTTCTGATTAAATAGAAACAAAATGAGCCAAAAATAAACAAAGAAATAATTGAAAATAGTTGTGATCCTTCGCCTTCGTGCCAATAGTGAAACTCAGTTATTTTACCAGCAGCAACTAAAATGGTTAAAACAGCAATTCGTATTCCATTACAAATAAAAGCAATGATGATAGCTAGGGAAGAAACAATCATTTTTTTGCTTAAATTAAAAGGAAACATGGCTAAGAAAATAACAGCAATGAGTAATAACCAGGTGATTTGTGCATAACCGGAACAACCATAATTAACGTTAAGGGTTGCTAGTGCATCTGGGTAGAGAAGTAGCATATTTCCTTGACGCAAAGGATGATATCCTATTAGATGTAAAACTAAGGTAGTTAAGTCAGTGGTTAAGGTGGTTAAGGTGCTTAATTCTTCATTGAGGGGTTTTTGTAAGATTCCTGATAAACCAAGCACCAGACAAATAATGAGTTCTGGTTTATATTGTTGAAAAACACGAAAACCTGCCGTTAAAAAGCCAAACCCTAAGACAAAGAAGAAGGGTAATATTTTTAGGGTATAGTAATTATTATTAGAGAGAAAGAAAGCGAAACAAGCAAGACCGAATAAGGTGGGGTAGAGACGAGTTTCTAGAGTTAAGGTTTCTCGTTTTTGCCACAGTAACCAGCAGACTGCTATCACTGCCAGTAAAGATTTATCTATTAGGGTTAATTTATTAACAAAAGCTTGATGAACCATAAACCAATTGAGGTAAACTGCCCCTAAACTACCGGTTAAACACAGTAACCAAAGTTTAGACTGATTGACTAGATAATTGACCCAAAATAGTTTAAGAAACCAGGAGATAAAATGTCCTCCAGGAATGGCTAAAACCAGCAGGATACTGAGTTCTTGCCAATATTGTTTTAATCCTCTCCAACCAGAAGCAAGAAGGACTAAACCGACTCCAGCGATTAAAGGTAAGCTGAGGACGGTATAACCCACACTGGTGAGGTAGTTGATTTTTAAGAGAACAAAGAGGATGAGTAGGCTACCAAGACAACTGGAAAAAAGTTCACTTTTGAGGCTGAGTTGTTGACGTTTTCGCCACAACAGAATGGCGACAGCACTGAGAAAGATCAGGCTATGGGCTAGGGGTTTAAAGGTTCTGGTGAGCCAAAATAAGTTGCAATAAAGGGTTGTTAGACTGACGATCATACCTAACAACCACAACTTGGGTTCTTTGAGGGGTTTAATAACCCCTGCAAACTGTGTAAGCAATGGGAAAGACCTCACATTCAATTACTTCTTGCGACGCTTTTTGCTGTATTCTCTTTGACATAAAACGCCGAACCCGACTGCTAAACCAGAAGCGATCATAGTTAAGGGTTCGGGAGCGTGTTCAACAAATTTTACGTTCCACTCAACATCTTTGTTATCCCCTTTTTGGTCGAAGGCTTTTTTAAAGGCATCACTGGGATCAACGCTGAATGTTAATGGTTTAGCTGCTACGGTGTAATCAGCAGCAGTAAATCCAGGCATCCCATCATCGGCAAACATGAAATTCAAACCCCATGTGAAGGTTTTTAGGGGAATCACCCTATACATTTCTGTTAGTCTTTCATCTATCTGCGTTGTTGGGTCATCTATAGGCTTCTCCTTGACTCCCACAAGAACTGTTTCAAAATTCAACATACCATTCTTGCCGTTTAGGAGATTAGCCAATCCCTCAAAAACATCGAGCATTCCGTTACCATTGCGGTCTTCTCCTGGGTCAAGCATTCCGTTACCATTAAGGTCTTCAGGAATGTCTTGGAAAGGATATCCTGGGCGATCAATAAATTGATCAGTTCCTCCGAAGGAGTTTGGAGGAACATCTCCTGGGATCATGGTTGGCTCAAGAGTTGAATACCAGGGTGTCTTATCGTTCGCACCTGGCCTGTTATTAGGAGGGCGGAAAGCTGTTGTATAACCCATATACGGCGGATCAGAGTGAGTACCCTTTAAGATGTTCCCGTCCATGTCACGAAAAAGTTCCTGTTGCTTATCGGTCATCCATGTCACAGTCTGCATATACGTTAAACCATTGGGAAACCACTCTTTGAGTATTATCTCTCCTAGGTCATCGGTCATTTTTGTAAAGTTAGCAACGATATTTACAGTGGCAGAATTATTGCATATTGCCGGCGGAAAATTCATTAAACAATCTGCACCAACTTGTCCATTAAGACCTTTTCCGCCAACATAATCTTTAACCTCAAGTGAACCTATTTTTTGGCCTAATGTAGATACATCCATTTTCATAGTTACTCCTAAAGCAACTGAAGGCATCAGCAGGATACTTAAGGAACTAACAAATACAGCAGACAGACCTGTTGTTGGCTTGATTGGCTTTTTAGGTTTTCCAGAAGTGGATAAAACACCCATTGATCTAAGTTTTTTTAGGGGTGATACCATGATTGTCATTGTCTCCAGTTATTCTTTAGTGTGTACAAGTTCAGGGATTCGCTATAAACTCAAACGAACCAAAAATTCAAAAACTAAACTTCTTGAAAATCAAGCGATCGCATTTCTTCTAAAACCGCTTCACTTTCGTTCACCTCCTCAACCAAAACAGCAAAAACTAACGGTGTTTCAAACCCTTTGACACTGACTAAAAACGTGCCAATAACTGTCTCTCCTGCGGTCAACCAAACCACCTGAGCATTGTTATTTTTAGGTTGAGATTCAGCCTTGCGACTCATTAACATTAACGGTGCATCCACCATCATTCCTGCTTTTTTGAGACACTCTTTTGCTGTCCAAATGCGCGTAGCCGACACATTGAGGGATTCCCCCTTATAGGCAGCAATAATGTCCGCTAAGGCTAAATAATGGGTTCCTAAGAGATCGTGCCAAACTGTACCAGAACGCTCTCTAACAGGTTCCACATCACAGCCACTTCCCCCCTTTACGACTAGGGTTAACGCTCCTGTATGGGATACGGAAACCGCCTCTGAGGGGATTTCTGGCTTACCATCGGTTCGTCGGTTGATAAGACGCGGAGTGTGGGAGGGGTGGGAAGATAATTGTTGTAGAGTTCGATCGCTTCTGACCCGACGCTCTACGGTGGCATCTTCATCGATAATTAGGGTGAGATTAGCATCGGGGACAACTGTTTTAATGTTGCGCTCTAAATAGGGGGGTAATAGGTGAGAAATCCAAGGATCATCGGCATTTTTATGTTTAATAATTTGCAGTTCTAATCCTTGCCAAATCTCTAAGATGTTACCTTCATCATCAAACACGGTTAAGTCATAGATAAAAGTATCGTCAAAGTGTTGTCTTTCCTGAGCATGGACAAATTGAGTTTTGCTATTATTAACTCCATAAAGAGTGAACTTTTCGATACCTGTAGGTAAAATTGTGGCATGAGGAACACAAGCTTGTAAGGCGTGAATAACTGCATCTCTTGCTCCTGGATCACCTAACAGTAATTCATGGGGTAAATAGCGACTAAACCATTCATTTGTGGTTTTAGTTTCAATTTCTGCTACACATTCAGTGGCGGTTAGATATTGATACTTTTTAATGCGTTGAAAACGTCCTTGATGGAATAATAATTCCCCATATAAATGCTGTTGTGGCTCAATATTTGTAATATTCCTGTTTGGGTTCGGAATATTACCTATTCCCTGTTCACACTGTTCTTTTACCTGACTAACCGTTGCTTCAAAATGATCCACAGTAAACCCAGTTTGTTGACTACGAATGACTGTTTTAATTTTTCCTGATGGGTATAGTAAAGCAGCAATACGAAGGGTTAAAGGTTCATCAGCAGATACGACAATGGGATGGTTAAATTTGACAGATTCAAAGGTGATTGTATCCCTTAAACTGGGCATCAATGCAGTGGCAACTTGCGTCATTGCTTCTAAACCCATCACTCCAGGAAAGATATATTCTCCTTCGTAAACATGATCTTTTAGGTAAGGATCATTATCAAGAGATAACTCAGTTTCAACGATTAATTCTACCCCAGGATAGAAGACTTTTTGTTGTTCTAAAAACCGTAAGAAAGGTAACTCTAACGCTTCCATTTTTAGGGTAGGTGGTTCCCCAAACCTTCCTGAAACAATAACGGTTGTCTTAGAGAAAGATTGACTCATTAAACCCTTCAAGATATTGATACCTTGATCGGGAGAAATGGGTGTAATACCTTGCTGCATTAAACTATCAATACGGCCTAACTTTTCTCCCATCCCCACACCAGACCAAACAGACCATGCTAAGTTAAGACAGTGACAATGGGGATGTTTCTCTTGAAACTCCTCCACAGCATGACTTAACCATTCATTAGCTAACCCATAGTCTGCTTCTCCTGGGAGTCCCGTTTCTGCAATAATTGATCCAAAGGTAATTAACTGTTTTAAGCTATCAGGGTTAACAGCAGCGAGAATATGGTTTAATCCTTGGATTTTTGGAGCTAAAGTCTTTAAAATATCCTCTTTTTCTAAATTTTGGATTAATTTAGGCTTGTTTATCCCTGCACCATGAATGATAGCGGTAACTGTTCCCAGGTTGGTAGATATTTGTTCGATCGCTTGTTTTACCCTCTCAGCATCTGTCACATCCACAGACACATAGATCACTTTAATACCAAGAGACTGCATCCTTACTAGGTTATGGGTTAACTCTTGATCCTGTTCTGGCTGCGATCGCCCTAATAAGGCCAAACGTACTCCCGTTTCTTTAGCTATGGATAACGCACATTCAGCAGCAATACCCTTTCCTCCTCCTGTGACGCAGAGGACATCCTTGGGGGTGAGGGTTTGGGGAGTGGGGGAGGTGTGGGAAGCAGAGGGAGAAAGATTAACTCCTGCCTCCTGCCTTCTGCCTCCTGCCTTCAAGACACGCGATCGCCGAATACCCTTGTCATCATAATAAACTTCGTTGTAACCTTCGGTAGATAAGCTTTCCTTGATGATCCAGTTAACAGCGTCAGGATGATTAATAGGAACGTCAATGACACAAGTTTTGATGTCAGGGTTCTCTAAATGCAGGCTTCTGGCGAAAGAGGCTGCACTGTAACCCTGTTGCACTAAAATAAAATAATTTGACTCATTAATGGCTATTTTCGCCCCTTCTAATAAATGATCGATGATCTGTTCATCAGCTTGAGAAGGAAGACAGATAACTACCCCATTCCCTTCGTATTGAGAGAAAGCTGTTTCTAGGAGAGTTTTCAACTTATCGTCTATGGGTGCAATAATATGCCAGTTGGCAGCAGTGGGGTTAGGAGTGGCAAGAGAAGCATTTAAGGGAGATTCTACTAATTCTACAGTAAACGTACGAATCCAAGTATCTACCCCCAATGGAGCCTTTTCTATGGGCTTTATTTCTTTAATTTCCTCTAAATCTTTCAATGCTTCAGCGATATCTCCCACAGTTGCGTTGGCGTAGTCTGTGGGGGATACGGGAGTTGCTAACCCTAAACGACGGGAAGCTTCGGCAACTAATTGACCGACACTGATAGAATTGAGGTGTAAATCACTTAATAAGCGATGATCTTCTTCTATGGTTGCTATCGGTAACTCTGTTTTTTCTGAAAGTAGTTGACGAACACAGTTTAAGGGAGAGTCATCTTTATTGAAAGTAGTATCATTTTCTCTCCTTCTGCTCCTCTGCTCCCTCTGCTCCCCCTGCTTATCTAAACAAACAACTTCTCTTACTTCATGAGTTTTAGCTTGGGGTACTAACTCACAAGGGTTGACAAAAAACTTGGGTTGATAATTAAGATTAAAGTCTCTTGTAAACCGTTTTTTAAATAAAGTTTCATGACGAATATCACTTCCTAATACAAATGCTGCACCGACTGTCTGAAATAACCCTTTTAGAGAGTGACTCCCACTATCCATAGAGAGAACTGGAACTGAAGAAAAACTAGAAACAATTCGTCCTAAAATATGACCTGGTCCTACTTCGATAAAGAGGTCTATATTTTCTTGTGCGATAGAAACAGCTTCTAGAAAACGGACAGGAGAAGTCACTTGTTTGAGTAACAGCGATCGCAGATCATCTTCTGGAGTCAATAATTTCCCTATTACTGTTGAAATTACTGACTTTTGTATGGGGTTTAAAACTTGATTTTGGAGATAATTTTGTAACGGAGTGACTGCTTTAGCAACTAAGGGAGAATGAAACGCATGAGAAACAGGTAAAGGCACTGTTTTAATACCTTTTTTAGTTGCTTTTTTGATCACATCTTCAATACCCAACTCTTCTCCAGATACAATGGTTTGGGTAGGAGAGTTGATACCCGAAATGACAACAACACGACCATTTAATAACCCTCTTACTGTCTCTTCATTACTAGCGATACTGGCCATTTTTCCTGTAGAATTCCCCAATTCTGCCATCGCTTTACCCCTAACTTTAGCTAAACGAATAATAGAAGCTTCATCAAATACCTCTGCCCAATATAAAGCAGATAATTCTCCCAAACTATTACCTACACAAACATCTGCTTGAATGCCGAATTTTCCTAACATTTTTAAACCAGCAATCGTAGCAGTCACGATAGCAGGTTGAGCCGTTTTGGTGGAAATTTTATCATCACTTTCAGATAAATTAGCCAAGTCGTAAAATTGTTTTAATTCAGGATAACGCTCACCCCAGAGTCCACTATTCAAGTAAACAGGGGCAGATTGGCCTGGAAATAGTAATCCAATTTTTGCCTTTTGTTTTGTTAAGCTAAAAAATATATTATCTGATTTTAGATTCTTTTCTTTTCCTTCATCTATCCAAGAAACTAATGTTTCTAAGTTATGAGTTAATTCATCAGGTTTTTTGGCAATAATAGCAGCACGAATTGGTAAACTTAAGTCGATATTTTTATTGACTTTTGTGGCTAAATCTGCTACTTCAGAATAAGATAATTTAGAACTAAACCCTAATAAATGAGTTAGTTGGGTTTGTAATTCTTCTTTTGTAGCTGCTGAGAAAAGAAACAACTCAGTATCTTGATAACTACTAATTAAAGATTGTTCTTTATCTGTTAATTTTTGACGACGAATATTTCCTAATCCTTCTAATACAAGATGGGTATTAATGCCACCAAAACCCATAGAACTCACCCCAACACGAAGATAGCGATCGCTTGGCCATAATTGACCTATTTTATTAACTTCCAAAACAGGATTATTTTTAGTTAGCAGATCATGAGGCAGATCACAACCAGTTGTAGGGGGAATCATTTGTCGATAAATCGCCATTGTTGCCTTAATTAACCCTACGATTCCAGCAGCAGCTTTTGTGTGTCCAATATTAGCTTTAACCGAACCAATAATAGCCCTTTCAAGAGATAAGTTTTTCTGGGTTTTCGCATCTTTTATGGCATGGGAAAGCACTTCTAATTCTACCCTATCTCCCACAGGTGTTCCTGTGCCATGGCCTTCAAAATAACTAACCGTATTAACCCCAAAACCTGCACGCTTATAAGCGCGTTTGACTGCTAATAGTTGCCCTTCAACTTCAGGACGAGTCATTCCTCCATTACCATCAGAAGAAATACCCCAACCCCGAATCACACCATAGATACGTTTTTGTTGTTCTAAAGCATCTTCATAACGCATTAATACCACAAAACCGCAACCCTCACCAGGGATAAAACCAGCGGATTTTTTATCATAAACTTTCATCTCTTTTTCTGCTAATGCACCTGCTTTGGCAAACCCCACTAATTCAAAGGGATCCATGCTTAGATCGACTCCTCCTGCTAAAGCAACATCTAGATCACCAGTTAATAGTTGATTACAAGCATTAGCGACTGCTAATAAAGATGAACTACAAGCCCCATCAATGGTATAACCGCCCCCTTTTAAGTTAAAATGATTGCAGATTCTTCCGGCAATAGTATTTGATAGATTTCCGGCTAAAGATTCCTCACCAATAGGTTCAAAGGGTTCCTTATATTTGATTTCTAACTTATTAAGAAATATCTGTATTTCCTCATTAGATACTCCCTCATTAACGAGATGCGATTCTACCACACGACGCACATAAGGCCAGCGTAACCTTAGTGTATTCGCGCGAGAAAATTCTCCTGTTAAGGTATTACCTAATAAGACTCCTGTTGTTTCATGGGGTAAATTTTTACCTTCTACAAAATCAGCATCTTTTAATGCTTCAGAAGCCATATCTAAAGCTAACCAATGTACTAAATCTGTTGCACGAAAGGTACTTCCAACCACTCGAAAAGTAATGCGATCAAAGTCATACCCTTCTATAACAGCAGCCTGTTTTGAATAGATAGCATCAGGAGTAGATTGATCAGAAGAAAAATAATCATTTATAGATAATCTTTCTTCAGGAAAATGACGAAAAGCTTGGCGTTTTGCTAAGACATTTTCCCATAACTCTTGTGGATTTTTAGCGTCAGGATATTGACAAGACATCCCAACAATAGCAATTTGAGGATTATAGTTAGATAACATCGTATTCATTTTTTTCTCCTTATTTTTATAGGAAATGTAACATGACTGAATTATTATGTTACATGATGATTAACTAAGACTTTTTAGTTTGTAGACAAGGATAGAACTGAGACTTTTTTTGACTCAACGAGAGGTTTTAGATAATAAATTAATCCCCTAACAAAACAAAAAAATGTGAGTCCAAAGAACATCCCAAATACGACATGAAACATCATTAAAACTCCATAAGCAGCAGCCACAGATAGCCCAAAAATAACTTGATTTTTAGGAGTAATCGGTGTAGTTCCTGGATCACTAATCATATAGAAAGTAAAAAGGACAAAAGCCACACCCGTCATGGGTAACAAAGCAGCTATTAAAGGAGTTCCAAAGACATAACTTCTGATAACTGCTTGTAAGAAAAATCCTCCAACCCAACCCATAATCAATGGTAACTTGTGGGTAAAACGAGCATTAAGAAAGGTTCCTGTACAAACAATAATAATGGGAAAAATCCAATCAGCCCATCCATATAAATTCTCGGTGAACTGATAAGGAGGAGCAATTCCAATCCAAGGAAATAGTAGCAAAGTGACACTAATCCCAAAATTAGAAGGATTCAAAAAATGCCGTGATTTATTCCCCATTGTTACTCGAAAAATATATTTAGAAGCAATAGCAACCGCAGCAGCAAAAGCAATCGGAAATAATCGATCATTAGCATATAAAAGCATTGCCACTGCTAAACCCGTAATATGTGCTGGTAAAAGAAAATCAATCAAGGTGGTTATATTTCCCCAAAAACGAGGTGTTTTTTTGAGGCTGAAACTTTCAACTGTTTCTAAGCTTAATTCCATAAAATAAGCTGCCAATAAAGACACAAAAGGTTGCGCCCAAGATTGTTCAAAACCGAGGAAAGTATGACCTAAAATATTGAGAAAAGTAATGGCAATAGCAAAACGACGTAACCCCGCCAGACGATGATTAGTCGTCGTGGGTTTACTTTGAGGAATTGAGGTAAAATTGAATTGGGAAAATGATTGGGTAATTGTCATGACTTTGATTCCAGATGTAACAGAAGATGTTATCGTTCCTTCTAGTGATTTACTGAGTGATGAACCACCAATGGAAACAGAACTGCATTTACGACAAGTAATGTTATTGATTCAATCGTTAGAATCATATTGGGGAGAGCGTCAAGATTTCTATGCGTTTGGAAATTTGACCATTTATTACAGTCCCCGTCAACGTAAATCAGAGGATTTTCGAGGACCTGATTTTTTTGTGGTTTTAGATGTAGAAAAGAAACCCCGTAAAAGTTGGGTTGTTTGGGAAGAAGGGGGAAAATATCCGAATGTGATTGTAGAAATTTTGTCACCAACAACCGCAGAAACAGATAAAGGATTAAAAAAAGAAATTTATCAAGATATTTTCCGTACCCCTGATTATTTTTGGTTTGATCCCGAAACCTTAGAATTTCAAGGATTTCAATTAATGGCTGGTCAATATCAAGTAATAGAACCCAATGAAAAAGGATGGTTATGGAGTCAACAATTAGGGCTATATTTAGGAATTGATAATGACCAACTGCGGTTTTTTACTCCCGAAGGAAAGTTAGTGTTAACCCCAGAAGAAACAGCAAAACAGGAAAAACAAAGAGCAGAATGGTTAGCTGAGAAACTGCAAGAACTGGGCATTAATCCTGATGAGATTGAGTAGGTAGGTTCAGTTAGGTAGGTTGGGTTAACCCTGGTTTAACCTAACGCACCAATAGATGATTATTTCTTAGCCTTATCTTTGCGTTTTAGACCAACAACAGACCCTAAACCTAAGAAGAGAAGACCTAGGGTTGTGGAGGGTTCAGGGACAGCCATGGGATAATCTTCTACTTCGCCGTGAGAAATAACAATTTCGCCTACTAGCATCTCCTCTTGAGGAAACGTGTTACAGTCTTCTGTTGAAGATACCTCTGTAAAAGGTGGTACATCTCCTACTGGGTCACAAGTTAAGCGGAAGCGACTGTAGAAGTCCCTGGGATCAAAGTCTAGTTCATAACGCTTTTGAAATAAATCTGGTGCTAGGACTATTACCTCAGGATCTATAGGAGGAATACCCGGCCCAAGGAGGAGATTATCATCAATAAACAACTCACTCTCCATTCCTGGGCACATATCGTCAAAACCTACTTCTCCTTGATGATCAAAGCACCGATCTTTATCTATATCCCACCAAGCTCGGATGTTGTAATTGTGTGGACCAGGTCGAGTAATATTGAAAATTATGTCCACAAAACTGTCCCCAAAAATAACACCATCTTCGTCATCGACAGGGGCTGGAAATCCTCCTAAGAGGCTAATGTCATCCCCATTAGCTGGAATTGTGGGTTGTCCGTCAGGTTCACCATCCCATTTGCGACCAAGCCTTTGAGCATCGCCCTCGTCGTAGCGTGGACCGTCTGAGGCAAGTAAAGTTTTGTAGTTAAATCCTTGAGGGGTATCAGGTGCATCGCCAAAGTCAGGAGGTTTTATTTCCAACTGAAATCCCCCCTCTACATCAGAATTAAATATCTCCCTTTCACCAACACCTGGTACTGGGATACGCTGCACATCGACAAAGTTCTTATGATCAATATCAATTATCACTCCATCAACCGTACCTTCGACCCCTTTAATTGCAGCCCACAACATATTGTGAAAGTTGTCTGGACTGATGTATGATCCTTGATTTGGTGGAAGTAAAGGACTATCAGTTATAATTCCCGGAGGAGAACCTAGTCCATCGGCTAGTATTACCCGTGACGATCCCATTGAGTCGAACCAAATACCATCATCGAATGAGGTTTCGATGAAGATATCGAAGTAGCTATCAATCTTATACCTCCCTAAATTAGGATCATTAGGATCATTGGTAAAACATAGATCCATCGGATCAAGACCAAGCTGAATCTGACATATCGTTGTTTTACCTGGAGATACTTTATCATGATCTTCTCGCACTAAAACCGTTTTAGGAGTCCCATCAGGTAGCATGATGTTGATAGGATCAAGATTCAACATTTCCATCTCAGTATTGAACATCCCCAAAGCACCAGACACATAGGGTTCACCAGTCATCACGTTGTCTTTCACTAATGTTTGTACCTCAGCACCTACCATAAAAGCTTGCGCTTTAGCAGATTTTGGTACGGACAAAAACGCGATCGCACTTAACCCCACAGCCCCCATTAAACTACGGGTAAGTAACTTAGATGGATTGAAAATAGTCATGGTTTAATACTCCGTTGGTCAATAGATATATTTGGTTGATTAAAAAATTAGGGAAGGTTGAGTTGCTATTCAAAAAACCCAACCTAACTTTTTGAGGAGTTTCGATGAAATAAGAAAGATGATTACTTCTTAGCCTTGTCCTTGCGCTTTAAACTGACAACAGACCCTAACCCTAAGAAGAGAAGACCAAGGGCTGTAGAAGGTTCAGGAGTCGTCTTCTTGAATTCAAAGAAAACCCTGCTAGGATCTACTGTTCCATCTTCCAGAGGGATCATGCCTGAGAAAAAAGTCTGTGATACATCATTCGGGTCGGCAACATTCTTAAATGCCAAGTCGAAGCTAACAGGCAGACCGAGACAATCAGGAACAAAGTTAGGACTATCGGGGTCAAAAGATTCAATATTTTGAACGCATACATTATTCGGGTCGTTAGGGTCTCCTATACTTGGTATACCCCGAATGAATGTCATATTACCCATCTGCTCGACCTCAGTTACGGTAAGTTTAAGATTTCCTGTCAATTGCTCATCGGCTGCCGTTGCTTTGATGACATAATCCTTAGTAATCACAGTGCCATCATCATCGAAAGGAACTGGAATTACATCTTGGCTTACCAATGACACCGATTTCATTCGTATGGGAATGATGTCCATATCCCCTACTTCGCTCAGTTGGGCTGAATCTTCTAATCGCTCAACTATGGTATCTGTCCACTCTAAAGGGTCAGGATCAGGTACATTAGGCTCAGGGAGACACTGTACTACATGCTCAGAATCTCCACTCACTGCGTTTCCATGCTGGTCAAAACAAATTACGGTTTCTTGTTGTTGTTCTAAGCCCATCGTTCCTGTAGGATGTCCATCTAAAACATACACACCCGCAGGTATAGTGAATGGAAGAGAGGACATTTCATCCATGGTGATAAATCCTCCCTGAATCATGATCTCTGGTATTTCGACAGTACCGCCACCGTCAGGAGTCTTCCAAAAGTCAAACCCTGCTCTTAGTTTCCCTGCATGAGCAGCAGGAGCAGTAATACTGACGGCGATCGCACTTAATCCCACAGCCCCCATTAAACTACGGGTAAGGAACTTTGGTGGATTGAAAATAGTCACATTTTTTCTCCTTGTATAAAATAAACTGTTGATTGTTTCTCCTCACACTTGTTACTCACTCCACCCTTAGGTCACTATGAATTAGGTAGATTGGGTTAAACCTTGTTCAACCCAACCACAAATAATTACTTCTTAGCCTTATCCTTGCGTTTTAAACCTGCAATAGATCCCAACCCTAAGAAGAGAAGACCAAGGGTTGTGGAGGGTTCAGGAACAGAAGGATGAACGATGTGAATTTCGCTGTGTAAGATTGCTACTGGGTTGTTATCCTCATCGAATAAGGTAACTGGTGTACATCCTTTATAGGCAATAGCAACAACTTCTTGATCGTTTGGATCATACTTATCATTAAGCTCAGGACAATTCGTAGCTCCAAAGTAAGTAGGATCGTATGTACGCTCCTCCGGTGAAAGCATATCAGGAGAAACCCCTTTCAAGAGACGATCTCCTGTAACTTTGATAGGGTCTAAGGCTGTCCAAATACCATCTGGCGTTTCTATTTGGGCAAAAACATCAAAGAAGCTATCGGCCATGCCATCTCCATCTAGATCTTCGATAGCTCCAGTTCCATTCCCTGTTAAGGTTAATGGTCCCAAACCAGGAATCTCGGCTACGAGTGTCTCGCTAATTTGGGTGAGGATAATCCCGTTGCTACCCTCCTCTCTGGTAATTTTCGCAGGCCCCATGAACATTAAATTATCAAATTGTTGGCCCATACTCCCATCAGGATTCAACAGCCAGATATCAAGAATTGCCCACGACTTAGGAAATAGATCCATCCCTTCAGGACATTCTGATACCCAATTGGGTCCTTGAACAAAACTGCCTTGGTTTAAACCACAGACGACATTGGCACTAGCTGATTCTGGAACACCCAAAAACGCGATCGCACTTAATCCCACAGCCCCGATTAAACTACGGGTAACAAACTTCGGTGGATTGAAAATAGTCATGGTTTCATACTCCTTGTTTAACATTGATGTTTAGTTGAATTTCAATTCCTCAATAGGAACCGTTTTCTTAAAGCTTCAGCTAACTGAAGCGGGTTTTGCCGTACTTCCCAGTGACACCCTATGGCTACCGGGTGCTAACAACAAACTTGTGTGATGGGGTTGTCCTTGTGTATCGCGCCATTGCACTTCAACGGGTAAAACAGCATCTTTCTTCACTTTCCCTAACCCAAAATGCAATCGAGAACTTCTCACCCCAGAATGTCCATTTCCTCCGTCTACTTGAGCGACTAACTTCTGTCCATCGGGTAAACTCACTGTCACCGATACACCGATCGCCTCGGAAAGAGAATCGTTACTATAGCGCAATAGTTTTAGGTCTAAAAATGCTCCTGTATTCTGGCTATCGTTGCGATAAAAATAGGAGTCTTCCCATTGATTGGCAAATACAAAGTCTAAGTCTCCATCCCCATCTACGTCTGCGGTGGCAATTCCTCGGGTTACATAAGGCTCATCTAACCCTAAATCTCGGGCTAAATCGTAGTAACGACCATCCGTTGCACGGACAAAAAATGGGTTATGTTGATGGCCACTTAAATCATCCCCATCTTGGAACTTAAACCAGCTTTTTGTTACTTTTAATAACTGGTCATTTCCTAATGCTAATTCTTGTAATTCTGGCCAACGATAAATCTCTCCTTTACGGAATCCAGTGGCTTGCAGGGCTTCTAATTCTCCATCGTTGTCGAAGTCAGCAAACTTAGTTTCCCAACCCCAACCACTACGAGATAATCCTAACGCTTCGCTTTCATCTTTATAAGGAGCAATTCCCTGTTTTATTTTATCAGATTCTCCTGTACTTGTAAAGAGAAAATGACTTTCTTCTAGGGCATATTCATCAGCAATATTACTCACATAAATATCGAGGAAGCCATCATGATTAATATCCCCAAAATCCACGCCCATTCCTTTAAAAGAATCATGACCCAATACTTTAGAATTAGGGGTAGTTAACCCTTTTTCTCCCTGAAGTTGAGCAAATTTAAGGTGTCCTGGCTTTGACTGATTATGGAGCAATCTATCGGGACCAAAATCATTGGCAAAGTAGATTTCGGGTAATAAATCTCCATCTAAATCTGCCGTTCCTACTGCTAATGTCCAGCCATAAGTTGTTAGCTTATCAAAAATATTAATATCTTCGTAAGCAAGTTTATTCGGATCTTTTCTCCATAACAAAACTCGATTTTTACCCCCATTATAAGCACGGGTCATAGAATCTTGCATTTGTTCTATTTTGCTACTATAAGGATCGATAATTTCAGAATTATCAGGAAAATAATTACCGATGATTAAATCATGGTGTCCATCCCCATCCAGATCAGAAAAAGTAGCAGCATTGGTGTACCATTTTTCTACTGTAAAAACAATTTCTTGAGGCAAATAATTATCCCCATTAAGACTTAATAAAGTCCTATGTTTTTCTCCTTCTGCCTCCTGCCTTCCCCTCCTGGGAGGGTAGGGTGGGTTGCCCCCTGCCTTGATAAAAGCAACTGGAGTGCGTCCCCAATAGTAAACCAACAGATCCATCACCCCATCTTCATTCATATCCCCTGGTAAACAACCCATAGGTGCAGTGGTTACAGGATCATAAGGAAGGTTGGCAGGAAATAAAGTAAAGGGTGCATAGCGATCGCCAGTTCCAGGTACGGGTGCCACAATCACCTGATCGTTACGGGGTTCCACATAACAAACATCATTATCTAACCCATCCCCATCGAGATCGTTTAAGGCAACAGCAGCCCCTACAGCCGATATCCAGCCAGAAATATGCTCTAAACTGGGATTAACTTCCCTAAGCTGATGATAAGGCTTTTCTACCACTTCAGGTAAAGGAAAACGGGTAAATTCAAACCGTGAGGCCATGGTTGCCCTTTCCGTTGCTGATAACACAGGAAGCCGAGAAAAGGCAAACAAGATCATAATCACAGTAAACGCTAAGATATGCTTGCCATAGCGTTTGATGGCACGTTTTAAGTTTCTCATTCTCTTAATGACTATTTAGACAAAATAGTTTTGAATCCGTTGTCGCCACTGTTCGTAAGCGGGAATAGTTTGTCCATAGGACAGTCCGACAAGCGTGTCATCGGTAAGATCAGCCGCTTGTTGGACTGACATTTCACATAATTTCTGTACCGCTATGTCCGTATGTTCCGTTAAATTCCCTGCTCTCAGACGAGTTTTGGCAGCAAATGCTACCCCTTGAGCAAATTGAGGGTAATAGGGCTTAGCCACTTGTTTTAAGACCCCTAACTGGCTGTTTTCTATGCCTCCAGCATAGGCACAAGCTAAACCAATCCCACTCCATAAATCAGCCCGACGACTGGGTTGAAATTGAGCGATCGCTCTTTCAATAGCCTCAAGATTTGCCCCTTTGACAAACCAAAGACTCCGACCTAACCCTTGATCAAACACCCGACAGCTATATCCTGATAAATTTTTAGGGGGAAGAATACCTTGTATATACTCACGCCAATGAAAGTATCCTTGATGAAACCCATAGCCATCGATGGCTAACCAACCGATGAGAGGGTGGGGAGTGTGGGAAGGGTGGGGAGTGTGGGGAGCAGAGGAAGCAGAGGAAGCAGAGGGAGAAAAATTTACTTCGTTTCTTTGTCTGTTTTCCAATTTCCTTAAATACCACTGAACGCCTCCAGGAAGTCGGGCTAATAGCCAGCCAATGCCTACATAGGTCATATAAATATGATTTTGACCTTCTAGGCTTAAAAATTGGCTAATTCTGGTCTTATTCCAAGGGGTTAGGCGATCTAATAAGGCTAAACCCATAGCAGCCCCTTCAAAGGCAAAACCGCGATATTCTTCTTCTATCTTGTTCAACTGAACAATCACAAGATTCGGATCGTTAAACGCGATCGCTATTTCGTATCCTTGCAAAAAGGTTTTACCAATGGTTTCTAGATGCTGTTGTTTCTTACTGTCAGTTGCAAGAAACTTCCGTCTTTCAAAAGTGGCTTCTTCAGGAGCAATATTTAGAAAGGTACGTCTCATTTGGCCGAATAATGTCGGTTGGAATGGGAACTCTTTGCTTCGATTTTCCTGGAAGAATAATGTTGAAACTGTTAGAATAGTAAACATAATGGTCTAAAATCTTCTATCCCCGAGGGGTTAGATAAGTGTGAAAAGACTATTGTTTGAGATTTTTTGGTTGAGTTGAGCTATTTATAGCCCAACTCTATTTCTTTGAGATTTTTGGCTGAGTGAGGTAGTTGGTACTGACAAGGGGATAGGTGGACTCAATGCAAGAAGATGGATCAGGTTTCGTTTTTTTGTCATTTCTCCCTCCAGGCTCTTTTTGATCACAGTCAAGTTATCAACACCAATTAATTTAAAACAAGTTGAGAAAATCGAACATTATTTTTTTGTCAATAGTTCATTTTTGTGATATTTATTTGTGTTTCTTGACTTTACTTTACATAAAAAGATTGCTTTTAACTAATTTTTAACTTGAAAATTGATTTTGTCCGATTTTGTCTAAGTTTAAAGTATGTTTCCTCTTATACTTTAAGTTTAATAACAAAAGATTACTCGATTGTAAAGTAAAAAGTTGCTATTTTAACCGCTGGCTATACGCCTTTTTAAATTTGAACAACTTGCTCATTGCCTCAAGAATACGCTCTAACTGTATTTTAGTCATTAGGGTGATTATTGAGAATAATGATCCCAATTTCTCTAGATATACTACAAAATCTGAACTTGAATGATAAATAAATTATTAATGTTTATTTTTTTAATATTTCTTAAACAAGAGGATCAACTGGGACAAGAAAAATAAAGAGAATATCTTTTACAATTGAAACCTAAATTTCCTCCTCAGCCTGACATATTTTCTAAGCATGATAGGTAATAATGAACAAGCTACCAAGAGAAAATAAGGGGTTCAAGTCTATATTGATGATGGTTTTAGCGGTCATCGGTTCTTCTGTGGCAACTTTAGCCATTAGTTTTAAAATGCAATCATCTGTTAGCAATGAGGTGAAACCCGTTAATAGGTTGCCCACAGAAAAAATAACCCTAGAAACTGTAGCAGCTAGGGGAAGATTAGAACCCCTTGGGGAAGTCATTTATGTCTCGGTTCCCACCTTAGTACAGGGGGCTAGAGTAGAACATTTGTTTGTTAAACAAGGGCAATGGGTAAAAAAAGGGGAAGTCATTGCCATTCTCCATAACCGCGATCGCCTCCAAGCAGCATTGAATCAAGCTAAATCTCAAGTGATGCTTGCTAAAGCTAATTTGGTTAAAGTGAAAGCAGGAGCTAAAATTGGTGAAATTAACGCTCAAAAAGCTCAAATTTCTCACATTGAAGCGGAAATACAAGGACAAAAAGCGACGCAACAAGCCACCATTAAACGCATACAAGCCCAACTTGACAATGCCAATACGGAGTGTCACCGATATGAAACCCTCTATGAAGATGGAGCAATTTCTGCCTCTGATAGAGATAATATGTGTGTGAAAGCCCAGATATTCCAAGAACAACTGATTGAAGCCCAAACGAACCGCGATCGCACCATTACCACGTTATTGCAACAGTTAACCGAGGCCCGAAGTACCCTAGAAAAAATTGCCGAAGTTCGTCCCGTAGACGTGGCGATCGCTCAAGCTGAATTAAACCAAGCGCACACTGCTGTACAGCAGGCCCAAGCAGACTTGGACTTAGCCTCTGTTAAAGCCCCTCAAGCGGGTCAAATCTTAAAAATTCATACTTATGCAGGGGAAATAGTGGATCAACAGGGTATTGTTGCCCTAGGACAAACGCAACAGATGTATGCTATTGCTGAAGTTTACGAAACAGACATTGAACCCATTCGGTTGGGTCAACGGGCTATCGTTACTAGTCAAGGGTTTCAAGATCAATTAAACGGGACTGTTGATGAAATTGGCTCACAAATTGGTAAAAAAGATAGTTTAGGAACCGATCCCGCAGCCGATGTTGATGCTAGGGTAGTAGAAGTGAAAATACGCCTTGATGCTGCTGCCAGTCAACGGGTTCAAGGATTAACGAATTTACAAGTTAAAGTCTTGATCGATCTTCAGTCTCTTGAGGATGTCACTTCTTAAATTGAATAATTGTAAACACCACTTTAACCCAACTCCTGAACTCCTGAACTCCTAAACTCCTAAACTCCCCAACTCCTAAACTCCTAAACTCCCCAACTCCCCAACTCCCCAACTCCCCAACTCCCCAACTCCCCATCCCAACCATAACCTTTATTTTTATCTAGATACTTATCTAACATGAAATTGATGAAAATACCGTTAGCTTGGTTACAATTAAAACATCAAAAAACACGCCTATTCGTTGCCATTGCGGGGATTAGTTTTGCTGTTATTTTAATGTTTATGCAATTAGGTTTTCAGTCTGCTTTATTTGATAGTGCGGTGTTACTTCATAAAAGTTTGAGAGGAGATCTTTTTTTATTAAGTCCTCGTTCCACAGCTTTAATTGCCATGAAAAGTTTTTCTGAGCGACGATTATATCAGGCGTTAGGTGAGAAAAATGTTGAATTTATTACTCCTATTTATTTAGGCTTTGCTCAGTGGAAAAATCCAGCCAATCCCTTAAAATGGCGTAACATTCATATTATTGGTTTTGACACAGAATACCCTGTTTTAAATTTACCTGGAGTTGAACAAAATATTGAGAAATTAAAAGAACCTGATGTGGTCTTATTTGATGTAGCTTCTAGACCTGAATTTGGTCCTGTTGTCAACCTTTTTCAATCTCAAAACGCTCTTGCTACTGAAATTGATAACATGAGTAACGCTACTCGAAAAATTCAAGTGGTGGGGTTATTTAAACTAGGTACAACCTTTGGTATTGATGGGAATTTAATTACCAGTCATCTCAATTTTTTAAGGATTTTTTCCCAACGAAAAAAAGGGTTAATTGAAGTAGGAGTGATTAAATTAAAATCAGGCAATTCTGTGACAATTAAGCAAAAATTACAACAATATTTACCTAATGATGTACAAATTTTTACCAAAGAAGAATGGATTAATTTTGAGAAACAATACTGGATGACAAGTACAGCCATTGGATTTATTTTTACGTTAGGAGTTGCGATGGGTTTAATTGTGGGAATTGTTGTTGTTTATCAAATTCTGTATACTGATGTAGCCAATCATTTAAAAGAATATGCAACCTTAACAACCATAGGATATCGACATCGCTATTTTTTAACAGTCATTTTTCAAGAGTCATTAATTTTAGCTTGTTTAGGTTATATTCCAGGATTTCTAATTGCTTCAGGACTTTATAAAATTGCTCATCAAACAACGTTATTACCCATTGTTATGACTCAACAACGGACTTTTTTTGTTTTTTCTTTAACGATTTTTATGTGTTTTTTAGCGGGAATGATAGCAATTCGCAAACTTCAAGATGTTGATCCTGCGGATATTTTTTAACTTAATGTTGGGAAAATTGTCTTATCCTTTATTTCAATCTTGCACTTTGTACAACATTAGCTAGTTTTGATAAGCAAGAGGCAACAAGCAACAGAATTTATTTTCTCCGTTATTTGACCAATAAATGAAGCCTAGACATTCTCTAAAATTGTTGCTATCTTAACAAGTGGTTGCGGGAAGCCCAATTCCACTTCACTGAGGTTAGGGTACTTCCTACATTTAATAATAAGGATAATAAACGAATGCAATTGTCTTTACATTCAAAAAAAACAATTATATTAATTATTGCTTTCATAACTTGGATAGTTTGGTTGACTTTTCTAGGTATTGATAAGGCATTTTTTCATCTCATTCATTATTGGCAAATTGCCTTAACCATGTTATTTGGTTCTATGATAGCTGGAGGAACCAGTATTGGAGGTGGTGCCGTTGCTTTCCCTGTTTTTACTAAGTTGCTTCATATTCCTCCCCATGATGCTAAAATCTTCTCTTTAGCTATTCAAAGTGTTGGCATGGTAGCTGCTGCTTTGACCATTTATTTAACTAAAATTACTGTGGAATGGCGAGTAATTCCTTGGGCTAGTTTTGGAGGAATCATCGGAATTTTTTTAGGATTAAATTATTTTTCTTCCTGGCTTGCTCCTGACATTTTAAAAATGTGTTTTACAGTTATGTTAACTAGCTTTTCAGTTACTTTATTTATTCTCAATAAAAATCATAAACGCAAAAAAAAGTTAATATCAAATTGGGGAAATTCTGAAAAATGGGCTTGTGTATTAGCAGGAATAATTGGGGGAATTATGAGTGGTTTAGCAGGAAATGGGATTGATATTGTGGTTTTTTCTGTGATGGTTTTAGTTTGGCGTTTAAGTGAAAAAGTAGCAACGCCAACTTCTGTAATTTTAATGGCAATTAATGCTGTTGTTGGTTTCTTTTTACAGGTTTCTGTTTTTGATGATTTTCCTACTAATGTACAACATTACTGGTTAGCTGCTATTCCTATTGTTGTTATTGGTGCGCCATTAGGAACGGTTTTATGCAGTAAACTTAATCATTCAACCATCGCTAACTGTTTAATTTTTCTGATTTTAATTGAAATGGTTAGTTCTTTTTTGATTATTCCCTTGCGTCCTGTTATTATTTTATCTAGTGTTCTTTCTATGCTCCTATTTTCAGGGCTTAATTATTGGTTGTATCGTCTCCCTCTTTTGACCTTATCTCGCACTAAAAATTAACTCATTAGAACCATGAAAGCTTACGAATATCATCACATTGTTAGTTTTGAAGAAACCAACCTAGTTGGTAATGTTTATTATGCTAATTATGTTCGCTGGCAAGGCCGTTGTCGAGAGATGTTTTTGAAAGATCATGCACCTGATATTATCAATGAATTATCTCAGGGATTAGCTTTAGTTACTGTTTCCGTTTCCTGTGAATATCTATCAGAATTATTTGCTTTTGATCATGTGTTAATTAAAATGATTTTAGGGGATGTTAAACAAAATCGTATTACCATGTTATTTGAATATTGGAGAGTAACAGATGACACAGAAGAATTAATTGCGAAAGGAACACAAGAAGCTGCTTGTATGCGAAGAGAACAGCATAAAACCGTTCCGACTCCTATTCCTCTTACTCTCAAAAAAGCTTTAGAAAAATTCGGCTAATTTTTTCAATTTCAATCATAACTTATAATAAAGTTAAGCCTAGCTGAGTGACTTAAAATAATACCATGCTATTAAACTATAATCCCAACCATTGTCTGCCTTCAGCAGAAGATTTACCCGACTCTGATGATACACCTGTGGATAATCAATTACAACACCTTATTCCCCATCTCTTATTAGATATTCTGGCATTAATTTGGTCAGAAAGACAAGATTGGTATTTTGGGGTAGATATGGGGATTTATTATGATCCCTATCAACCAGCGATCGTTCCTGATGGGTTTTTAAGTGTGGGGGTTCCTCGCATTGAAGTAAATTAGCAGCATTTTCTGGATTGATTTCTATCCAAATATCAATATCTTTCGTATAACGAGGATGTCCATGAACTGCTACAGCATAACCACCAAACACAAGATAGTTAACCTCATTATCGTTGAGAAATTGTATAAACTCTTTGAAGTCTTGGCTGAACATTTCGATATTTCCATTGATGATAATCTTGACGAATTTTTTCTAAGGTTTCTAGACGTTTTTGATAAGATTGAGTTCGCCAATAAGCAAAATCATTTTTTTGTTCTTTAAGTTGGATTTTTTTATAAATTATTTCCATTTTATCTCCGATGAATTGGCTTTATCATTACATTATACTTAATAGTTAACTGACTTCTAAGACCCTATGTACTCTAAACTTATAACCTGTTATATAAACCACAATATTGTTGTCACAGTTAGCTGTTTCTGGGACTGTATTTTAAAGTTTGGTGGTGAACATTTGTATTGTTTTTTTGTCAATGATTAACGAACCCGATGACCAATATCACCACGATAGTATTGACCAGGAAAATTAATCGCTTTCATGCAACTATAAACCGTCTCAATAGCTGCATTAAAATCTTTACCCACAGACGTAACCCCTAACACTCGTCCCCCGTCCGTTAAAAGGCGAGGGCTTTCTAACTTTGTTCCTGCATGAAACACTGTTGATCCTAGCTTTTCTGCCTCTGTTATCCCTGTAATAACCTTTCCCTTCTCATAACTTCCAGGATAACCCTCAGACGCAGCCACTACGCACACAGCACTACCGTCATACCATTGTAACGGGGGTAACTCTGCTAAACGACCTTCAACACAAGCCATCAACAACTCATCTAATGGTGTTTCTAATAAAGGTAACACTGCTTGAGTTTCAGGATCACCAAAGCGACAGTTATATTCTAGGACTTTAGGATCACCTTCCGGTGTCACCATTAACCCTGCATAGAGTACCCCACAATAATTAATCCCTTGTTGACGCAACGCTGACACAGTGGGTTCTAAAATCTCTGTTTGCACCCTTTCTAATAACTCAGGAGTGGCAATAGGTGCTGGTGCATAGGCCCCCATTCCCCCCGTATTGGGTCCGGTGTCCCCTTGTCCAATACGTTTATGATCTTGTGCTGGTAATAGAGTCCGTACCGTTTTACCATCGGTGAGGGCTAAAATAGACACCTCTTGCCCTTGTAAACATTCTTCAACGACAATTAGAGAAAAACCGGTTTCCATCAACTCATCCACTGCACTTTGTGCTTCTTCCACAGTTTGAGCGACGATAACCCCTTTCCCTGCTGCTAAGTTATCCGCTTTGATTACAATGGGCGCACCTTGTTGGGTAATATAAGCTTTAGCTGCGTTTGCATCGGTAAAGGTTTCCCCTTTGGCGATCGCAATACCGGCATCCGCCATCAACTTTTTTGCCCAAGACTTACTCGACTCAATTTGCGCCCCGACTTTAGTTGGGCCAAATACCTTAATATTATAGCGTTGAAGATAGTCTGTAATGCCGTTAGCCAAGGGAACTTCTGGCCCAACTACCACAAGATCAATACTGTGTTCCTTCACAAACTCAGCAATATTAGCAAAGTCATCCACTGCATATGGGAGATTTTCACATCTTTCTAATAAAGCGGTTCCTCCATTGCCAGGAGTACAAAAACACTGTTCTACTTGAGGAGATTGAAGTAGTTTCCAAGTCAGGGCGTGTTCTCGCCCTCCATTTCCAACAACTAAGACTTTCACGCTTTAATAATAGATAAATAAACCCATAGACATCATAAGTCTGTGAGTATTACCATTCCAACTATTTAATTATTAATTAATTATTGTTAAATAATGTTTCACATTTATACGGCTCAATCATTAGGACAGAAATGGGTTAAAACTTATCAAGAATTTTCACCCATTTTTGCTTGTATTTTAGGCTTTACTAATACGGGTTTAATTCCTGGTATTTCAGCAGCAGGGGCAACGCCAGAAGCAAGAAAATATACGGCGATCGCCGATGCAGAATTTTTAATTAATGGCGTACAATCTTCTTACCACTATCCTTTACCTCCTTTGACGCAAGGGGTTTCTCCTGTGTTTATTACTCGCGCTGTGGTCGAAACTTGCGACATTCCTATTTATTTATTTAATGCTGGTTTACCCATATTTCCTACTGTTCCTTTTATTGATTTAGGAGGGCAACCAGCTAACTGTTTAACCACAGGAAAAGCCTTACCATTACCATTAGTTTATAATCTATTTCAACAAGGATTAAATTGGGGAGAAAAATTAGCTAATCATTCTAAAAAAAAGTATTTAATTCTCAGTGAATGTGTCGTAGGTGGAACAACAACCGCCTTAGCTATTTTAACAGGATTAGGCATTAATGCCAGAGGCAAAGTCAATAGTAGCCATCCTAGTTGTAATCATGAACAAAAAGAATTAGTAGTAAAAGAAGGTTTCAAAAATGCTGGTTGTTCTTTGAATTCTAAACCGATTAATCCTTTTGAATTAGTAGCTGCTGTCGGTGATCCTATGCAAATTGTCGTAGCAGCAATGGCGATTACTGCTAGTCTAAAAACAGGGGTAATGTTAGCTGGTGGAACCCAAATGTTAGCCGTTTATGCTTTAATTAAAGCGATTATTAATACATCCGAATATCACGCTAATTTAGATAATATTATTGTAGGGACGACGCGCTGGGTTGCAGAAGATTCAACAGGGGATACTGTCGGGTTAGCTAAGTGTATTGGGACAGTTCCTTTAATAGCAACTCAACTAAATTTTTCTTATTCTTCCTATGAACAATTAAAAATATATGAACAAGGGTATGTTAAAGAAGGTGTGGGTGCCGGAGGATCTGCGATCGCTGCTTCTTTATCTTTTGCTTGGACTCAAGAAAAGTTATTAAATAGTATTGAAAATCTTATTAATAATTATCACCGAAACTATTATGATCGAGATCAGCTATAATCGTAATTAGAGACTGTTTATAAATAGAATCTTAAGACTGTAGGGTGGGCAAGTTAAAGACTTATCTAAACTAACTTCATCCTTGGAAACCTTGCCCACCCTACAAAATTCGTTGTTATTATTTCTTTAGGAACAGTCTCTTAGTTATCAGTACACAAGTTATCAATGAACTTTCGGTTAATTTATTAAAAAAAGCCTACTTTTAAGAAAAAGAAATTAAAAAAGTTATACAATCTTTATATAATTGTTGTCAGGTTATTTCTTTTGATTTAATCCTTCTTGAATCTGCGTGCAATTTGCGATCACAATATCAATTCTCATTTTGGGATAGCTTAATTCTAGCAAGTGCTTTGTCTGTTAATGTAGAAATTCTTTACTCTGAAGATATGCAAGATGGATTAATTATTATGAATAAACTAACAATTATTAACCCTTTTAAAAGATAATCTTACGCATTTTATTTTAGGAAAAATTACGGAGTTTTTCATATATTAATTAGATACTAGCTATAGTGACGATTCAAAATTTTTTTTATTATTTCAAAAACTTCTTTAAATGCAGTAAAATCAAAATCATTAAAACCTTCTTCTTTATCGTAGATATAGGTTGCAAAGTCATCTTTCGGCAATGCTACATTATTACTTTCTGAATCAAAAACTTTATCATCTATGATTTTGAGTTGATTAGATTTGAATTTATTTATTTCAGTAGTATTTAATTGAGGATTAGATAAATGTTTACCACTTTTTGAGTGAAATTCGTCGCTTAGAAAGAGTCTTCTATTGTTCTTGTCTGTGCGTTTAATTTCTGAATCTTGATAATAATGTTCAATACAAATCTCTTTAACATCTTGACGGTGTTTAGGGATAGGTATAGCAAATGAATAAACACCTTGCCGTTGATATCTATTTTGTAATCTTAGTTTTGATAAATTAACTGAAAATCCATTATCTTTAATAATTGTTATCAATTCGTCTGCAAGAACAAAGGTTTCGGAATCCTGAGAAAAATAGGCAAGACGATGAGGAAATTTGAATCGAGAAGTCGAAAAGGTGATATCGTCTGCATATCTAGTGTAAATACACCGATATTTCTTTGCTAATTTTTGAAGCTGAGAATCTAATCTGGCGCAAATCATGTTTGATATGATTGGTGAGGTAGGTGCGCCTTGTGGTAATTGATTATTATAACAACAAATTTGTGCTAATATGGTAGCAACTTCTTTAGTGCAATTATAAGGTTGTGCGATAAAAAGTCCTCGGACTCTTCCAAAATTAATAGACGGAAAAAAATCTTGATCTTCAAGATTTAAAATGTATCGTTGTTTGAGATGTCTCTTAGCATTAGTAACAATACTTTTTTGAATAGCAAAACCATGTACTGATGGTTTTACTTTATATACGCTACTCAAAACTTGATTAAGTTTATGTTGAATAATTTTTAAAGATGTTTGAGGGGTAGTAATTAATCTGTGTCCACCTGACTTTTTAGGGATTTTGAAGGTAGTATAGGCTTTATCTCTAGGATAAATATACAAATGATAGCGTAATTGATAGTCACTAACCTGGAGTAATTTAGCAACATCCTGGCGTGTTTTTAATTGCTCGAATTGTCTTTTTAATTCTTCTTGCGGTAAATCTAAAGACGTTGTCCCCATATCTGTTGGTAGAAACAAAATAGCTAGATACTTTGCAGTGTATTCTAACTTATTGCCCAACCCATAGCTATGCTAAGAGTTAAACTAAGGTGTAAGGGCATTTATCGTACCCATTGAAAACTAACCTCCGCAGTATCAACAGAGGGAATCAATAAGCTACAAGTATCTAGCTTTTTCAACTATAGATCATCAGTTTAGAAATTACAAGTTTTTTCTCAGTTTTATCGCTGATATCATAGGGTGCATTAATCTCAGTATACAAAGGTTAAAGGATTGATAATGAGGTAAAATAGGGATAAGAAGTTAAGTAAATAGAACTATGATTAATAATCAAGCAGAAATCAAAGTCAAAGTTCCCCTAGATATTGCTGAAACTTACTGGAATGCAACGGAAGAAGAACGCAAAAAAATAGAAGCAAAAATCGCCTTTTACCTTCAATCATCCACTTTATTGCGACAAGAATCCTTAGATAAATTATACAAAACAATGGATACCATTGGACAAAAAGCACAAGAGAGAGGTTTAACACCTGAAATCTTAAAATCTCTCTTAAATGAAGATGAATAGACGATTTGTTCTGGATACTAATATTATTGTTAGTTCGGTTTTATTGACCAAAAGTAAACCCAATACTGCTTTTAAGAAAGCTCAACAATTAGGAATTATTATTGTATCTCCTACAACTTGGCAAGAACTAGAAACTGTCTTGTTTCGTTCAAAATTTGACCGATATATTACCCTTGAAGAAAGACAGCAATTTCTATTAGATTTATCTCAAACCGTTGAATTTATTCTAGAAATGGGTTTTACGACAGATATTTGTCGAGATCCTAAAGATAATAAATATCTAGAATTAGCGGTTAATGGTCAAGCAGAATCTATTATTACAGGGGATCAAGACTTATTAATTTTATACCCTTTTCAATCAATTAATATTATTACAGTTCATGATTTTTTACTCAGCAATTAATTTAAAATAATCCTTTCAACTCAACCATAAACCACCCTATATAATTTCTAAGACAGGGAAGAGTCTCAATGTTTCAATTATTATTAACTTATTTTTCATTAATTTCTTTGAGTTTTGATGAGGAATCATTAAATTATCCATCAATGATTGCTTATCAACAAGTTGAAAATAACAGAATAATTGCTCAAAATAGCGATAAAAATGAACAATTTGATCGCTTAAAACAGGAATTAGAAAAAGCAGGATTTGAGGTTATTATTGCCTTACCACCGAAAAGAGGTGCGTATGGACTCTTACAAGTTACCACTAGAAAAATATGGATTAATCCAGTGGTTTTCGATCTTCATATTGCCCTACCAACTATTATCCATGAGTCGGTTCATGCGTCCCAAGTTTGTGCAGGAAACGGAGAAATAACGACATTAGGATTAACCCTAGAACCCATAAATCAAGCCCGTCCTTTTTTTCAAGGTTATACTGATACTCATCGTAAAGACTTAGAAAGAGAAGCATACACTGTACAAACACAACCCAATAGTTTTGAATTAGCTTTATCTCTATTAAAAGAAAATTGTCAGCTAAATTAGATCAAATTTCCCCCAATACTTCCTGAAAATTGAACTCAGGTGCAGCTAAAACAAACACAGTCGTTGGTAAATCTTGAGTCCATTGTTGTAGTCTTTCATAATTAGAAACAAACAACTGATTATCCGTAGGAGAAGGCATTCCTAAAAAGATAAAATCAGCCCCTTGGGACGACTGTTTAAGAATGGTGGCAAAGGTACGACCATCGGCTAAAATGATCTCAGATATGGCATCAATGCGTAAATCTTGTACTAATTTATCTAAATTAGATTGTGCCTCAATGACCGCACTTTCATCCGTCACCACTAACTTGAGATGAATCTGTCCTTTTTGAAACTTAGGATTAGAATGGAGCAAATAAGCCAAAATTAACATTAAACTCCCATTCCCTTGCATTCCTCCCCCCCACCAAACGTCAATACGAAAACGACGATTTTGTGACTCATCCCAAGGATCGTAAGATAAATCGGGGTTTTCTCGTAAAACAATTACATTGCGTTGTGCCTTATAAAGATTAGCAATCATTTGACAATAGCGATCGCGGTGAGTGGTTTGTTGAGAATCACCCAGTAAGATAGTATTCGGCACAATGGATCCTAACCCGTAGGTTTCTACCAGTCTTTCCGCCCCATCAAAGGGATCTGGTGCCGTAATTAACCTAACTAAAGCTTGTACCCCACGACGTTGTAAATAGTCTCGAATACGCTTTTCTAGGACAGCTTGACGGGCAACATCTCGTGATCCTTCTGGTAAAACACTGGAAACGGTAATTAATCCTCGGTTATGGGTCAATGCTTGTGCCAACTGAATTAAAGGCCAGCGTTTGGTTGGGGCCCCCGACAACACCAAAAATTGAGGCCGCCAGTTTTTTGTATCATCGGTGTGATCCGTTTGTAAAATGGCTGTACGTAAGATAGCCATCCAAATACCCCGTCTAACATCTCCCCACGTTACCATCAACTCCCGTTGACGTACCCAAAAATAGATAGCTATAACAACAATTCCTGCAACACAGGTAGCCACAGCATCGATGAGAAACATGACCCCTAAACAGCCGATCGCCCCCAATAGAGATAAAGTCCAATGCACTCTAAAAGAAGGACGAAAGGAAGGACTATTTAATAACCCTTCTACCCCCGCAGAAATATTTAATACAAGATAAGTAGTTAAGAAAAACATGGTTAAGACTGGGGCAATTAAATTTAAGTCCCCAATAAAAACAGCAGCGATCGCTACCACAAAAGTGACTAACGTGCCTATTCTGGGTTCATCGTTAGGGCCACTCCCTTGCCCTAAAAAGCGCATCCAACGGGGTAAAATGCCGTCTCTGGCCAACGCTTGAAGGATGCGTGGGGCCCCTAAAATACTACCGATGGCACTACTGAGGGTTGCCCCCCAAACCCCCAACGAAATAGCCGGTCCCCATAAAGCCATTCGCTGCATGATGAAGGGTTCTGCGATTAAGGTGCTACTATTAGCCCGTGTGGCTAAAAACACAGGTAAAGTAACATAAATAAGTAATCCTGTGCCTACGGCGGCCAAAGTGCCGATGGGTAAAGCTTTAATGGGATCACGCAAGTCTCCCGACATATTCACTCCAGCCATGATCCCTGTTACCGCAGGAAAAAATACAGCAAATACAGTCCAAAAGGGTTCTTTATTGCTCACCCACATTTCAATATGGGTTTCTTCTACAGGGTGTCCAAAATAGAAGGATAACAAGGAGAGAACAATAGCCCCCATAATAAAGTATTGGGCTTTGATGGCGATATCTGCTGAAGTATAAGCTAATATTCCGACTCCAACAGTAACAATTAAAGCAATGTAGAGTTGACTAAGATTTAAGTCAGGAAAAGCGGTGACTACACTTTCCGCAAAACCGATGGTATACAGGGCAACGGATAGGGCTTGGGCAAAATAGAGAGGAATACCGACTGCCCCTCCTGTTTCAATACCCAGAGAACGACTAATCATATAATAAGCCCCCCCAGTCCTCACCACTCGATCAGTGGCGATCGCACAAACAGAAAGAGCCGTTAAAAAGGTAATGAGGTTAGCTAAAATAACGATTAAGATTGTCCCAATTAACCCGGCATTCCCCACAACCCAACCAAAGCGTAAATACATGATTACGCCCAAGATGGTAAGAATGGAAGGGGTATAAACACCCCCAAAAGTCCCTAACCCGGATGGGTTATCTTCAACGGGAGACTGGGGGGTGGGTGGTTTTGAGGGAAAGGGCAATTTCACAGATGACTCTAACCGTGTCTAGTGGATCATCGTTATTATGCCAGATTTTTGATTGTTGAAACGCATCAGGTACTTTCTGATTCTTGATTTTCTTGAGTTTCCTTTTGATCCACCGTTTCTGTTGTTTTTTCGGCTTCTTTAGAAGCCCGTTTTTTCCGATCTGCTTCTAAAGTATCTTCAATAACTGTCAATAATTGCTGCATTTTATCTAAGTTACTGCGATAGAGATCGAGATCCTTTTGTAGTTTTTCTGAGGGAAACTTAAGGGCTTCAGAGACTTCTTTGATGGTTTCGGTGCGTTTTTCTTCGTCTTTTACTAAATCAGCATCAATTTCCATTAATAATGTATATAATCCTACCGCAAAGAGGCGACTGTACTTAAATTTAGGATTAGTTGCGATCGCACTAAAGGTTCCCCATAAGATTCCTTCTCCTCCCTGGCCATTGGTAACATCGGTGAGTTTGTCTTTAAAGTCACCAATAGACAAGTCTTTGGCTTCATTTAATATGGCTTCAGCGTCTTGATGATACTGTTCGCTATTTCCCTCTACTGCTTGACATAAGCCGTTAAAAATAGAGGTTTTATCCCCTTCAGGCTTATATCCCTGCATAAACCGTTCAAATGAGGTAACAACGCCCAAAGTATAGACAGGATCGTAGCGAAAATCCACGTTAACCGACAGTAGGTGCATTTCTACTAACAATTCTTCCACAAACCGCCGATAAATGGAATTTATGGGGCGAGTGTGATAGGTATAAAATTTACGCTTGGTATCAGAAACAGTACGAATATTATCCACGAAGTAGAAATAAATAAATTTTCAATAGTAACCGTTATCTATTGTCCCCTGTAAGGAGTCCTTTGCCAAGTGATCGGAGTGTGGGAAGGGTGGGGAGTTTGGGGAGTGATCGGAGTTTGGGAGGGGTGGGGAGTGTGGGAAGGGTGGGGAGTTTGGAGTGTGGGAAAGGTGGGGAGTGTGGGAGGGGTGGGGAGAATTTGTATTTTGAGCGTTAATCTATTGATATGTTCCCTTTGCTCTCTTTCTCAACCTCTATAATTATGTCAAGGCTAAGACACTTATAAAATTTCAAAACCTTGTAGGGTGGGCATTGCCCACCTTACCATAACGTTCTAACTTCCCTTTTGCCTCTAAAAAAATGAAAGCATCAACAGTTATAAGCAGTTATAAAGAAGGAAGACGGGACTTCTCAGGAGAAAAACTGAGGGGAGGGAACTTTGCGGAACAAAACTTATCAGGGGCTAACTTTAGTCACTGTGATATTCGAGGGGCTAACTTTAAAGGGGCAAACCTCATAGGGGCAAACTTTACAGGAGCGATCGCAGGGTTACAAAAACGCTGGATGATAGGGTTATTATTAGTAGCTTTAGTATTGATGGCTTTGTCGGGTTTAATGTGTGGCATTTCAGGATCTTTTGTAGTATTTATTTTTGATCTCTATTTCATTAACGAAGCTGAATTTAGAGTTACAGGATGGGTGAGTTTAGTTACTTTAATTATCTTCTGCGTCATTACTTATCGCAAAAGTTTAAGAGAGGGGGTGATAAACATAATTATAATCTTAGCTGTGGCTCTAGTTTTGAGTGTTCCTATAGTTTTCGCTTTCAGTAGCTCTTTCGTCGTCACTCTCTCATTTGCCATACCAGTAGGGGTAGTTATTGTTACAGTTCAAATCTTCGCCATAACTTTTGCCATAGCAATTATTATGGCTATATTTATAGCTGGTGCTATTGTCGGAATCTTCGCTATAGCTGTAACTGTAGCCATAGCCGCAAATAGTGCTTCTATACTTGTACGAAGTACGGAATATTCAAGAATTCTAGCAATAGTCGTAGGTGTAGCCTTAGCTGTAGCTTTATACCTATTTTCCTGTTATATCGCCTATCGTGCCATGAAAGGTGATCCTAGAGATGCTTGGATACGCAACTTTGCAGTTGCCTTTGCTGCAACGGGTGGTACTACCTTTAAAAAGGCTAACCTTACTGATGCTAACTTCAGCCAAGCTAGACTAAAAAGTACAGATTTTCGAGATGCTATTTTAATCCGTACTTGCTTTAAAAACACTGAAAAATTAGATCGTATTCGTCCAGGTAAAACCTATCTTAGTAACACCAATTTAAAACAATGGTTAATCGGAAAAGGAACTAATAAAAACTTTGATCGCCAAGATTTAAGAGGGGTTGATTTACAAGCAGCTAATTTAACTAATGCGAGTTTTATTGGAGCAGATTTAAGTGATGCCAATTTACAAGATGCTGACTTATCGAGAGCAAAATTAATTCAAACTCAATTAGATAATACCGACTTAACCGGGGCAACATTAACAGGCGCAACAATTGAAGATTGGGGTATTACTAGCCATACGAAGTTGCAAGGGGTAAGATGTGATTATATCTTTATGAAAGAACCCACAAAAGCTGATCCTAACCCTCGCCGTAAACCTGATAATTGGGAAGAAGAGTTTGAAGATGGGGACTTTGCTGAATTTATTCAACCCTTAGTAAATACCCTCGATCTTTATCATAACCAAGGGGTTGATCCTCGCGCCATTGCCATTGCTTTTAAACAGTTAGCAGAAGAACATCCCGACGCAGAATTACAAATTGTTGCCATCGAAAAACGGGGTGATGATAAACTATTAATTAGAGCAGCAACTGCACCAGAAGCGAATCATTCAGAGTTGAATAAAGCGTATTTCACTAACTATAATAAATTAAAAGCATTAAATGAACAATATCGAGCAAAATTAGAGGAAAAAGATAGTCGTATTCAGTCATTAGAAACTATGATTACGACTACATTAGCAAAACCTAGTTTTTATTATGAACATCAAGAGGAATATATTGTGTCTAAAAAAATTGATCAAAGTCAAAACATTAAACTTAGAGATATTAATGCTAATCAATCGATTGTTAATTTAAGAGACATTAGCGGACAAGTTTCTAATAAAATTGAACAACTTCCTGATCATTCCGAAGATGAAAAAACAAGCATAAAAGAGTTATTAAGTCAACTACAAACAGCCATAGAAACAGAAGAAAACCTCAAAGATGTCCAAAAAGTTGAAGCATTAGAAGCGGTTGAAAGTTTAACAGAAGCAGCTAATAACCCCGAAGATAGTAAGTTGAAAAAATTAGCTAAACTCTCAAAAAATGCCTTAATTGGAATTGCAGCCAACTTACCCAATGCAACGAAATTAGCACAAGAATGTAATCAATTATTACCTGAAATAGCTCAATTATTAGGATTAAGTTAAGATGTTATTGTAAGGTGGGCAATGCCCACCCTACATATAGAATTAAGGGCGAATTAATAACTCTCCTTCACAGATTAATTTATCGGTATCTAACTGAAAGGAATTAATAGAAACATCTGAACCTAAATCTACTGAAAATTCTTTAACATTATGATTCTTTATATCAGGAATACCTTGTATTTCAACCTCGGATAATTGCAGAGTTTGAGGAGGAATGAGACTTAATTTTGCTTTAATTTTTAACGGTTGAGTAACACTATTATGAGTTAAATTTCCTTGTAAAATAAAATAAGAATTATCTAAATACGCTCCTTGCCAATCAATTTCATAGCTTTCTAATAATTGAGAAGGTTCTTTGATTCCTTGATATTCTAATAAAGTTTCTAATAAGCCTTTAAATCCTTCTCCTAACAATGCAGATGAAATAGAAGCTTGTAAATTTTGATTGCTAATTGCTACGGCTCCAGACACTCGAATAGCATCTAATAATTGTAGAGGTTTACCTCGTAAAACTTGACCAATATTAATGCGGATATTTTCACCTTTTAATTGAACTTCTCCTAAATGTAACCCTTGATAAATCGCTTGATTACTGTTTAATGTTACCCCAGAAACATGACCTTTTAAAATTTGGCGATCGCTTCCTTGAATAGCAATTTGTAGGGTTTCTACTTCTTCAACTTGGGACCGTAACCAAAGCTGCATGGCAGGGGACAGGACTTTACTAATCACACGACTCATAAATTTTCAATCCTCACACAAAGATGAATCTAACGTTTAAGGTACTTAGGAAATTATATAGTAATCTCTTTCAATGGTGAGTCGGTTGTGATCCTAATTTAAGATTGTTCAGATTTTTCAGTCTCTTCGATATGGAAACGTTCCACAGAAGCCAGTAAATCACGGGAAATACCCACCAGATTTTGTAAGGAACCTGCTACTCGTTGGGATTCTTGGGAGGTTTCTTGTGCCGTTAATTCCACAGATTGCATAACTTGACCCACCGCCTTAGAATTTTCCTGTTGTTGAATGGTATCCCCCGTAATCGATCGCACTAAGGTGTTGATGTGATTGGATACATCAATAATATCCTCCAAGGAACGCTTTGCCTGTTCTGACTTATCCGTTACATCAATTACCTGTTGAATCCCTTCTTCCATCGCTGTCATTACCGAACCGGTTTCACTTTGAATTTGTAGTACAATTTGTTCAATTTCTTTCAAAGATTTTGCAGAACGATCCGCTAACTGGCGAACTTCATCAGCTACGATCGCAAAGCCTCGTCCGGCTTCTCCTGCTCTAGCTGCTTGAATCGAAGCATTAAGGGCAAGTAAATTGGTTCTAGAGGCAATTTGAGAGATCAAAGCGACAATTTTTGAGATTTCTTGGGACGCTTCTGCTAAGCGTTTTACCTTACGAGTAGTTTCTGATACAGTTTCTCGAATTTGCAGAATACCAGCCACCGTTCGTTCCACCGCTTCACCCCCTTTGAGAGCAGTTACCGAAGAGCTATGGGCAACTTCTTCAGCTTCACGGGCATTTTCTGCTACCCGTTGGATTGATTCAGTCATCACCTGAACTGAATTTAAGGTTACGGCTAATTCTTCTGCCATCCGTAGCGCGTCACGGGAGTTATTGCGAGCGAATAATTCACTATCGGTTGAACTCTTATTAACCTGTTTAGCAGTACGTTTTACCTGGGCGACAATTTCCCGTAGATTATGAATAGTTAAGTTAAAGGCATCGGCTACTGCCCCTAATACGTCGGCGGTTACTTCTGCTTCTACGGTTAAATCCCCTCTTGCAGCCCCTTCCACATCATCTAGAAGGCGAATCACTTGCCTTTGTAACTCTTCTCTAGCTTGTTCCATTTCCGCAGCCCGTTGTTGCGCTTCGCTGGTGCTGGTAAGGATAACACGAGAAAGTTGGTTAAAACTATGGGATAACTGACCTAACTCATCTTCTGAGTAAATGGTCGCTTTAACATTGTAGTCACCTGCATACATGGAATCGAACTGAGTCTGAAGATCCTCAATGGTGCGTTTTAATTGATAGGAACTAACTAAGCCAAACAAGAGTGTCCCACCAAATCCTACTAAACCCCCGGTTAAAGCCAGTAAAAGGATAGGATTCCCCGATTTAGTTTCTGAGGAAGTTTCGAGGGTTTCTTCTGATTGTTCTACTTGTTCGGTGGTCGGTTCTTCCTCCGCTACCTCCGTCGCTTCCGGTTTAGGAGACATTAACCAAGCCAAACCACTCACCAACAAAATAGCGATAAAAGAAGCTAATCCCGTACTGCCGGCAGCCATCCAAGGTTTGACTTTTAAAGGCGCATTGAGAAACCAACTTAAATAACCCTGTTTTTGTTCTACTGTAGGTTTACCGACTTTAACCGCACTATCAGATAAAGAGGTATTAGGGATATCATCAGACTTGACCCAATTAACAGTTTCAGGCCCTTGTTCGGATAATAGGTCACCGGTTTGCAAACCGAGACCATCATTGAGATCCTCACTGGTTTGAGTGAACAGATCAGAATCGGGCAACTGATCATTCATCTCCGTAAAATCAAAATTCGATAAATCCTTTAACGCCTCTTCTTGAAACGCATCAAATTCATCTAAGACTGGGTTATGTTCTTGTCCCCCCTGAGATGCCATCATTTCGGGACTCGCTTGAATAGTAGGAGCATCCTGAGACGGATAATTTGACCAATCTTTACTGGAGTCTTCTTCTGTCTCAGCCTTATTATTACTCAAAGACAGGGGATTAAGGTTGGATGATACCACAAACGTATGCTCTCCATCGGAGCCAGCGGTATGAGCTTCCGTTTCTAATTCTTGCTCTTGGGCAAAGGAAAACTCAGGGAGATCATGGTCAACAAAATCTGCCCAACCCTCATCCTCAGAGTTATCTGTATCGAGAATATCAGGTTTAGGGTCAAAGGGTTGAATTTCGCTTAAAGTAGTAAAGGGATCAATCGGCATCTCAAGGGGGTTTTGTTCCTTTTGCTGATTATTCTCTAAAGGATGACCATCAGAAACTTGGTGACCAATGGTGGGTTCTCCTAAGTCTTCGTCATCAAAAATCGCACTATCCCAATCCAGTCCATCAAGCTCAAAATCCTCAGACCCCCAGTCCCCTGACGCTTCCTCAGCATCAGACCACTCATTTTCTAGGTCAACCCGATCCCCTTCGTTGATGGGTTGTGAGGGAGCATTGGGGGTTGCATAATCCTCTTGTGACTGACGGAGGAGTTGTTGTGCTTGTGTTAATCCTTGGTTGGCACAATCCACTAAATCAGGGCGATCGGTACGACTAATAGCTGATTGATATTGTTGACAAGCACTTTCATATCTTCCCAGACTAAAATAAATATGACCTTGTAGTAATAACACATCAGGATCTTGGGGAAAAGCCTGGGCCATCGGTTCCATAAGGGTTGCGGCTTCTTCAAAGTTTCCCTGTCCATAAGCGACATAAGCTTCATTATATAATTTTGCGTAGTCTGTCCCTGATGCCATTGCCTTTCTCCTATCGGTTTAAATTGTGTCAGTTATTGGTTGTGAGTTAAGGGTTATCGATTAGGTATATTTATATGAATAAGTCTTGATGGGATAATTCCCTTATGTTGCCCATCGGGCTGAGCGTAAAATAGCCACTTGGTCTAATAATCGTAAGACTTGGTGGGTATTTTCTTCCACCGCCCATTCTCCTTGAACATAAGGGGCAATGTGATCGGCTACATTGGTAGGAGCTTGTAATTGTTCAATATCTAACCATTCCATATCCCCCAATTGATCAATCGCTAACCCTAAAATGGTTTCTTGCTCTTCCACAGCAATGACCGGAATATCAGGGCGATCGGTTCTTAAAGGAACGGTATTGCCTAAAAATTGCCCCAAGTCTGCTACCCAAATTACCTGTCCCCTCAAATTGAGGGTTCCTAGGAGTAAGGGTGAGGCATTGGGAATGGGTGTAATTTGCTCTGGACTTTGTTGCATTACCTCTCGAATGGCAATGGCCGGAAGGGCAAATTCTTCTTTTGAGGGCAAATGAAATCGTAAGTATAATTCTCCTTCAGGGGTTTGTAATGCCTGAAGTTCAGAAGAAATGTTTTGCTTGTTGTCTTGATCTAAATCTAAATTCCCAACCATGTTTTTTTCCCAATATGAAAATCGTCCATTTATTGTCGGAGCAGTTGTTGAATGGTACCAATGAGTTCAATATCTTCAAAGGGTTTGGCAATGTAAGCATCCGCTCCCTGTTTAATGCCCCAATACCGATCAAATTCTTCCCCCTTAGAAGAACACATGACAATGGGAACATTTTGGGTATTGGGATTGGTTTTAATCCGACGACACACTTCATACCCATTCATTTTGGGCATGACAATATCTAAGACAATGAGATCTGGACTCGATTCTTGAATGGTTTCGAGGGCCTTGATCCCATCTTCTGCAGTAATGACTTGCCAACCATTTTTTTTAAGAATGGTTGAAATCATTTTTTGTTGTGCCGGACTATCTTCTACCAGTAAAACTGCTCTCATAACGTTTTCTCTATATCGGTTAATCAAACATGGGATTTAGCTTACTAACTAATAAACTCTTAAGAGATGATTTTTTAGTAATTAATAAATAGATCACAGACTGAAACCTTTAAACTAACCCTATTGTTGGGGACAGGTAAATGATGAATTGCTCAATCATTACTCCCTCCAAGTGTACATACTTAATTTGCCCAAATTTTCCGAGAAAACAACAAGACAACTGGAGAAATTTTTTAAGGGAGTGGCGATCGCCTGTCGTCTTAAACTGATATTTTACGGAGATTCTTGCCTCACAGATCACAGTCTTTTCTGTTCCCCGTCAGTTTGTCACTCTTTTACAGATTGTATTGCCATTTCCCTAAAGGTTATTTGAGAACTTTGCTGATGTTCTTTGCTTTGGGGTTGACGTTGAATATAACTGCCATCAGTTTGTAATTCCCACGCTTGTCGATTATCTGCTAACATTACTCCTAAAATTTCTTGTAATTCTTGAGCAATTTTGGGATCTTCTACGGGAGTAACCGCTTCTACACGACGGGAGAGATTCCGAGTCATCCAATCTGCACTACCAATATAAATCTCTTCGTCCCCTCCGTTATGGAAGTAAAAAATTCGTGAATGTTCCAAGAAACGACCAATAATACTAATCACATGAATATTATCACTTACTCCTTCAATGCCAGGTTTTAAACAACAAATTCCCCGTATAATTAAATCAATTTTTACCCCTGCTTGGGAAGCTTTATACAGGGTTTCAATGATTTGTGGATCCACTAAGGAATTCATCTTTGCGACAATGCGACCACTCCCTCCATTATGACAATGTTCCGCTTCTCGATTAATCATAGATACCATGCGATCGCGCATATTTACAGGGGCAATTAATAATTTACGGTAGGATTTTTGACGAGAATAACCGGTTAAAAAGTTGAATAAATCCGTTAAATCTGCTCCTAATTCTTCTCGACAACTCAACAGGCCTAAGTCGGTGTATAATTTGGCTGTTTTGGGATTATAATTTCCCGTACCAATATGAACGTAACGACGAATTTGTTTCCCTTCTCTACGCACAATTAAAATAATTTTTGTATGGGTTTTTAATCCCACTAACCCATAGACGACATGAACCCCTGATTGTTCGAGACGACGGGCCCAAATAATGTTATTTTCTTCATCAAATCTCGCTTTTAATTCCACTAAAGCAGCCACTTGTTTTCCATTAGCGGCAGCAGCAATTAAAGCGTTAACAATTGGTGAATCTCCTGAGGTTCTATACAAGGTCATTTTAATGGTTAAAACATCAGGATCATAAGCAGCTTGAGTAATAAATTGTTGCACCGAAGCACTAAAAGAATGATAAGGATGATGAACTAAAATATCTCCTTGACGAATGATAGAAAAAATGTCTTCTCCTTCCTGCTGCACTTTCCCTTCATCGTTATCATCGACGATTTTTTTAACTCGTTGCAGGTCGGGTGGAATAACCGCACTCCAAGGTTCATCTTTCAAGTCTGGACAAGAAAGAGACATAAAATAAAATAGGTCTTTTAACCCTAATAATCCATCGATATCATAGACATCAATTTCTTCTAATTGTAAATCTTCTATGAGTTGATTTCTGATGGGTTCAGGAGTTCCTGCATGAATTTCTAAACGAACAGCAGACTTCCCAATATGTCGCTTTCTTAACTCTTGTTCAATGGCTAAAAGTAAGTCGTCTGCTTCATCTTCTTCGACCGATAAATCGGCATTTCTGGTCACTCGAAAGGGATGACATTCTTGGACAATCATCCCAGGAAATAGTGCCTCAAGATTATGGGCAATTACTTGTTCTAAAGGGACTCCAGTCCAAATGGCTGTTTGATCGTCTTCTTGATGTCTTAATTCTGAGGGAAGTGCCACAAAACGAGGCAATACTCCAGGGACTTTTACCCGTGCAAAATGTTCTTCTTCTGTGTCAGGATCTCGCACAACAACCCCTAAGTTTAAACTAAGATTAGAAATATAAGGGAAAGGGTGGGACGGATCAACCGCTAAGGGAGTTAAGACAGGGAAAATGTTTTCATCAAAATATTGATGTAAATAAGTGCGTTGTTCTTGATCTAGATCAACATAATTAATCAGATAAATTCCGTGATGAATTAATAAATTTCTTAAGGTATATTCAAAGAGATGATCTTGTTCTTTAACTAAAGGACGAAGACGGTCACTAATGGCAATTAATTGTTCTAAAGGAGTCCTTCCGTCAGGGGTTAATTTGGCTACACCTGCTTGTACTTGTTGCTTTAATCCTGCTACCCTAACCATGAAAAATTCATCTAAATTTGAGCTAAAAATAGCAGCAAATTTGAGTCTTTCTAACAAAGGAGTACGAGAATCTAGGGCTTCATTCAAAACACGAGAATTGAATTCTAACCAACTCAATTCTCGATTAAAATAATATTGCGGATCTTTAAGATCAATATTGGTTTCTTTAACTTTTGTCTGTGCCATACTTTCGGGTATTAATGTAGAGATATATATAAGTAATTGCCCTCGATTCTACCCTAAGTTATCATCGAGAGCGTTATTATTAGGTTAAGAAAACATCATCACTATTTTTTCAAATTTTCTAACCCGGATACTACTTTCGCTGACTCAATGCGATCGCCTTGTTTAATCCCATCTATCACATCCATTCCTTCGGTAACTTTCCCAAAGACAGCATAGTCTCCATTGAGAAATTCTAAATCCGATAAGGCAAAATAGAATTGAGAGGAGGCAGAATCGGGCATTCCTGAACGGGCCATGGCTACAGCTCCTCGTTCGTGCTTGAGAACAACCGGTTGAGACATGGCGGTACGGCTGCCCTGTTGACCCAATGCCTTACTATATGTGGGTTTTTCTTCCCCTTCTAGCTTAATTTCTAGGGGAATACGCCGTTCTTGTTTGGTTTCGGGGTTAACAAAGCCGCCCATTCCTGTTCCTTGGGGATCGCCTCCTTGGGCGACAAACGGAGTTGGATCTTTAACCACACGATGGAAGGTTAACCCATCATAAAAACCCCGTTCAACGAGATCGACAAAGTTTCCGGCGGTGATGGGTGCATCTTCTCCTTTGACTTCAATGGTAACGGGGGAACCATTGATGGTCATTTCTACTACTGCATTACCCTCTAATCTGGGAACATAATTATCCATATTTGATTGACTCACTTGTTGATTTTGATTGGTATTCGGACTTACTGTTGTCTGAGGGTTGCTAGAGGTGTTAGAACAACCACTTATGATCAACCCGAAGACTAAGATAAGACAGACTAAGGTAGTTATCCAGGGTTTTTTTACGTTTCTCATCGATATTTTCACAGTTAAGATTGCTACTGCTATTACAATCCTTCTAGGGGAACTCCTAAAAAACTAGCTAATTGGGCCCCTTCATTTTCTAATTGAGTTAGGGATATGGGTTGGCCAACACGAGTTAAAGGAACATCTCGTTTTTGTTTAACCCGTAAATAGAGTTTCCGTTTGGTATTTAATCCTTCTTGAATTTCAGCTTTGACTGCTTGTACATCTTCTAGGGGACAAGTGAATTCAACCCGACGATTTTTTCCAGGAAACCCCCAGCGAAAAATTGTTACTTTATTGGTTTGCTTGTTGAATTCGTTGTAACCACCCCCAATATTCAAAATGATCATAAACCATTGATAAAATGATAACAAAGACCCCACTATCCCATAAAACAGTAATGCAACACCTTGAGGGATAAATTGAAGGGATGAGGTATCACTGACAATGAGTAGATTGGTGTGTAAATAACTCGAAAGTCCTGCTAAAAGAAAGCCAATTCCGCCAATGGCTGAAACTGTCGCCCACCAGTAATTACTGAAGCGGCGAGAACCGAGAACGTCTTGACGAAAAATGAGGCGATCGCTTGTCATGGCCGCTG
>JASJDW010000109.1 GCA_030064955.1 Crocosphaera sp. | reverse complement strand
TTTTCCTTCACTAGATCGGCCTGTAAGCTTGATGGATTCTCTGTTTGATCCTTTATTCAGCAAACCCTAGTTAGGTGAGCAGAGGGAGCAGAGGGAGACTGGGAGACAAGGGAGATAGGGGAGACAAGGGAGATAGGGGAGACAAGGGAGCAGAGGGAGACTATGACTTCCCACACTTCCCACACTTCCCACACTTCCCACACTTCCCTCACACCCCACACTTCCCTCACACCCCACACCCCACTCCCCATAGATAGCCCTAAAAAGATAAACTAGAAAAGTTAAGAAATTATGATCAGACATGACTGGGAAATCAAGGGCGATCGCAACAAACGAGTACGATGTTATCATTATTGGTTCAGGAATGGGAGGGTTAGTGACAGCCACCCAACTCGCTGCAAAAGGGGCTAAAGTATTAGTGTTAGAAAAATATTTAATTCCTGGGGGAAGTGCAGGTTATTTTGAACGGGAAGGGTATCGCTTTGATGTGGGTGCATCCATGATTTTTGGGTTTGGAACAGAAGGAACCACTAACCTTTTAACCCGCGCCTTAGATGCCGTTAATATGACCCTAGAAACCATACCCGATCCCGTACAAATACATTACCATTTACCCAACAATTTAGAGCTAAAAGTACACAAAAATTATGATAAATTCATTGACGAATTAACGGCTAAGTTTCCCCATGAAAAAGTAGGCATTCGTCGCTTTTATGATGAATGTTGGAAGGTTTTTAATTGCCTTAATGCAATGGAATTGCTTTCCTTAGAAGAACCCAAATACTTGATGAGAGTGTTTTTTCAGCATCCTTTTGCTTGTTTAGGGTTAGTGAAATATTTACCTCAAAATGCAGGAGATATTGCTCGTCGTTACATCAGGGATCCTGAACTACTAAAATTCATTGATATGGAGTGTTATTGTTGGTCTGTGGTTCCTGCGGATAAAACCCCGATGATCAATGCTGGTATGGTATTTTCTGATCGGCATTATGGGGGTATCAATTATCCCAAAGGAGGAGTGGGAACCATTGCCGAAAAATTAGTCGAAGGGTTAGAAAAATTGGGGGGGACAATTGAATATAAAGCTAGGGTTACTAATATTTTAATGAAAAAAGGTAGAGCGGTAGGCGTTAGATTAGCCAACGGAAAAGAATATCGAGCAAAACGGATTGTTTCCAATGCGACTCGGTGGGATACCTTTGAGAAATTATTGCCCAAAGATGAAATGCCTAAAAAAGAAGAAAAATGGCAGCAACGCTATCAGCAATCTCCTAGTTTCTTGAGTCTTCATTTAGGAGTGAAATCTGGCGTTTTACCCCTAGAAACTGAATGTCATCATATTGTTTTAGAACAATGGGAAGCAATGGAAGATGAACAAGGGACTATTTTTGTCTCAATTCCTACCCTGCTTGATTCCAGTTTAGCCCCACCCGATCATCATATTATTCATACGTTTACTCCGAGTTATATTAAAGAATGGGAAGGACTTTCCTCACAAGAGTATCAGCACAAAAAAGAAGCAGCAGCTAGTCATTTAATGGAACGGTTAGAAAAGATTTTTCCTGGATTAATTGAAGGGTTAGACTATCAAGAAGTAGGAACCCCCCGCACACACCGATGCTTTTTAGGCCGAGATCAAGGGACTTATGGACCTATTCCCAGTCGTAAGTTACCAGGGTTACTAAGAATGCCTTTTAATCGTACAGTGATTCCTGGACTATACTGTGTAGGGGATAGTACCTTTCCCGGGCAAGGACTTAATGCTGTGGCTTTTTCTGGGTTTGCTTGTGGTCATCGTATCGCAGTTGATTTAGGACTATAAGTCTTAAGCATTGATTGTTATATTTCTTTGCATTTCTTTCGGTGAATCTGCCGTTGAAGAATTCTACATTCTTGTTGATGATAAGTATATGTTGGTAACTTCTAAAGTTGAGTCTTAATCTTGTTTTTTCTCAGTTAAGATAGAAATTGAAACCAGTCACTATGATAGTAGTTAAGTACCTAAACATAATTAATTGCAAACTTTGACGAGGGACTCCGCGCCATCTTATGACGCAAGGGAATGCCCGAGTTTCTAATAATTAGAACTAGCTGTATGTCTTGCCTGTTGCAAGAGTGCCTTTTGCCTGTCTCAACTGTGTGATTTATTTTGTGTACTGACTTATGTTTATGTTGAGTTAACAACGTAATTGACTAAAAAAAGATGGTGTAAATCTTCATGAAACGATTCAATTTGTTATCAATAAAATGCTATTAGTACAATGTCAAATTCTCCCGAAAATAACAATGTCGAGAAATCCTTACTCAAAGAAATTGTAAATATATCAGATTATAATATCAATCTACAAAACATAACAAAGAGCATTAAAGATTGTTTGGTAGTGGATTTTTGTTTAATTATTTCTGATTTAGATAATTTAAAATATTTTTATTTTTTAGATAATTTTTCTACAAGAGAAGTTAAAATTACTCAACAAAAAATATATAATTTAGTCCACAGTTCTTGGATAAAAAAATTAAAAACCAATTCACAATTAAAATCAATTAGTCATTTAAAACAGAAAAATAATCAAAATTTATTCAGTTTTTTTGAAGAAATTGAAATCAAGTCTTTATTGGGAATAGGAACTAATTTTAAAGGACAGATCAATGGAATTATTGTGTTAGGTAAACGGGAAGCTTATAGATGGAGTCAGAAAGATAAAACTCAATTAAAAGAACTAGAAAATATTTTAGGTATTGCTTTTCACTTAAGTCAAGTAAATACTCTACTTAACGAAAAGAATGTTAGTAAAGATTCTTCGTTTTCTTTGAGTAATATTCCTAAACTTCTAGAAGAAAATCCTATTTTAAAACTGTGGTGGGAAAGTACAAGAAAGCAACTAGAAAGACAGTTAGAGTGGAATAAAAAAATTATTTATAATATGATTACTATTATGAGTGATCAAACTCGTAATCCCTTAGCAATTATTAAAATGGGCATTACTGTACTACGAACTAAAGAATTATCATCAGAAGATTTTAGCAAACGATTAACCATGTTAGAAGAAGCTTGGAATAAGCTTAACGATATCAATGAGAAAATCTTACAACTTAAACATTTAAAGTCTCAAAACCTTAACTGTAATCTAACATCTGTTAATTTAAAAGAATTAGTTGATAATATTATTAATTCTTATCGAAATAAATGGCAAGAAAATTCTAAAAAGGCTTTGCAACTAACCACATATTTTAAGCTTAAATCTGATCAAGTTATCAAAACGGATATTCAACATTTAACCAATATTTTAGAAGAATTATTAACCAATGCGGGTAAATTTTCAGTTGCTAACTCTACTATAATCTTGCAAGTAATGCAAGAAAATAATGTTGATAAAGCACCCATTATTATCACCGTTACAAATATTACTGACTGTACTTGTATAGACAATATCAATGAATTTTTTCAACCTTTTTATCGAGAACAAATTGTCATAGATACTGCCATTCCCGGTATTGGAGTGGGACTATATATTGTGAAAGATTTAGTGGCACTCCTCCAAGGAAAAATTAGCATTGACTGTCTTCCCACAGAAAACCCTAAACATTGTAAAATTATATTTAGATTGGTTCTGCCTCAATCGTTATCCTAATCGTAATTTAAAGGTTGTATGCTAACTAAAAGCGGTTCCTCTAAGTCGCTACGCTGGCAACATTCTCGATATTCTCCCATTGCTCGTCAATGGGAAGTTTCCTTATTTACTTTTCAATTTTTACTGTTTCTATTATGGGATAAGTTCTTAAGAAAAAATACCACCAAACAACGACAAAAAAGAGCAAGATGGTTGGTTAGAAATTTACTTCAATTAGGACCTACCTTTATTAAAATTGGTCAATCTTTATCCACTCGTGCTGATTTAATTCCTTTAGAGTATATTCAGGAATTGAGTCAACTTCAAGATAACGTTCCTCCCTTTAATACCGATGAAGCGATCGCAGTGATTGAAGCAGAATTAGGTCAACCTGTTTATGATTTATTTGATAGTTTTGAAATTGAACCGTTAGCATCAGCAAGTTTAGGACAAGTTCACAGAGCAAAATTATATACAGGAAAAGAAGTGGTTGTCAAAGTACAACGGCCTGGTTTAGAAAGAATTTTTAACCTAGATTTTGAGGTTGTTCACCGTTTAATTCGTATCTTGACACGATATTTTAAGTCTTTTAAAAAGTATAATCTAGAAGCAATTTATGAAGAATTTTTTGAACTTTTATTTCAAGAAATTGATTATGTACATGAAGGTAAAAATGCAGAAAGATTCCACAATAATTTTCGTGGTTATTCTCAAATTCGGGTTCCTAAAATTTACTGGAAGTATAGTACCAAGAAAATATTAACCTTAGAGTATTTACCTGGAATAAAAGTAGATGATCGCGCAGCATTAGAAGCTAATAATATTAACTTAGATAACATTATTCAACTGGGAATTTGTTCTTATTTAAAACAATTATTAATTGATGGTTTTTTTCAATCTGATCCTCACCCTGGTAATATGGCAGTGAGTCAACGAGGAGAACTCATTTTTTATGATTTTGGAACCATGGCCGAAGTCAAAACCTTTGCTAAAGATCAGATGATTCAAGTATTTTTTGCTGTCTTAAAAAAAGATACGGATAAAGTTGTAGAAAATTTGGTATATATGGGTTTAATTGAACCTATAAATGATATGACTCCTGTAAAAAGGATTGTCTCTTTTTTATTAGAAAATTTTAGAGATAAACCAGTGGATGTTCGTGAGTTTGAAAAGATCAGCGATGAAGTGTATTTGATGTTCAAAAGTCAACCATTTCGTTTACCCCCACAAATGACTTTTATTCTCAAGTCTTTAACCACGTTAGATGGTATTGCCAGAGCGTTAGATCCTCAATATAATTTATTAGCAGCTAGTCAACCTTTTGTCAAGAATTTAGCCTTGAGTGGTAGTCGAGGTAGTTTGGTTACTGCTATTGTTAAACAAGCAAAAGATATTATTAAAAATACGGTCACTCAACCTAATACATCTGAGAAGTTTCTGAGAGGTTTAGAGGAAAGAATAGATAGAGGAGAGTTACAATTTAGAATTCGCTCTTTAGAAAGCGAAAGAGCTTTAAAACGTATCAATTTAGGAATAAAAAGTTTAATTTATGCTTGTTTAACAGGATTTGTTTTGTTATCTGCATCTATCTTAATGACAACTATTTATATTAAATTGGCTATCATTTGTTTTGGTTTTGCAGGACTTTTCAGTTTGTTTTTATTCAAGTCTTTATTCTCTTTAATGCTACAGGAAAGAGTTGATAAATTATTAGAAAAATAAGTTAATTCTTGTTTAATTAATGGGGAGAATTATTTTTGAGATTTGTCCAGGTTCACTCCAGACTTTTATAGTGATAGTTGTTGCATCAATTAGTTTTTCTTCATTGGGTAATTTTCCTGTTCCTGTATTCAAAGCATAAGCAGGAAAACAAGCACCACTCAAACTGAGTCTTAAACAGCTATCTTTTTTGATTTTAATACAAGTCGGTTGTAAAGCAATAGTTATAGGTAATTTATCGGAGTTTACTCTAATATAACCTTGGCTAAAATTATAAACTTTTCCATCAGGTTTAACTTCTGATAAAACTGCACACAAATCAAAGCTTTTTGTATCTGCTGTCCCATAAATTTCAAGAAAAGGTGTGCCACTAATTGATAAATCTTCTGTTAATGTTTTAGAGGTATAAGTTATAATATCGAAACGAGTATCTAATTGAGAACGATCAAATGCTCCCGATGGAATACTAGCATGACCTCCCAAAGATGGGACAGGTCGCCAGGGATCATGAACTATGATATCATAAATATTATTATCAGGAACTTCATCAACTAATTGACCATCATCTTCTTGAATATTGGCTAAACCTTGACTAAAAATATAGTAATTTTTTTGTTGATTATTCGTCCAATTTTGATAATAGTTCCATTGATTACTTCCCATTTCAAATAAAGAAATAGGTTGAGAAAATAGCTGATCTATTTCCTTACCTTTGAGGAAATGATCAAACCAATTAATTTGATATTGATCCACAAAACTACAAGCTGATTTTGTATAGTTTTGGTTACCCAATTTTGATCCCCAAGGAATATGACCCCAAGGACCAATAATTAAATTTTGGGGATAGTTACTATGGGTTTTCATGGCATTATAAAGATTAATCGTACCCCGTAAATAAGGGTCAAACCATCCCCCAATATGTAACATGGGTAAATCGAGTTTATCTATGAAGGTTTTGGGAGATAAATTATGCCAATAATCATCAGGATAGGGATGATTGATCCAATCATGGTAAAAAGATTCTGGTGCAACTTCTTTTAGTAAATCTGGGTAGGCAGGAGTAGGATCAGATAAGGGTAAATTACGGGAAGCTTTATAGAGTTGATGGAAAGCTGTACTATCTCCTTTTAATCTAGCGGTTTCTGCTGCTAATTGTATCGCCCAACCTAAATTATTTTGTAAACAAAATGCTCCATTTTCATAACCCCAGTCATGGTATAAATCATAAGCAACCATAGCAGGACATATAGTTTTTAATGCTTCTGGTTGAGTCGAAGCTAAATATAATTGGGTCATTCCTTGATAAGAAAACCCATACATTCCTATTGTTCCTGTACTTCCAGGTAATTGAGAAATTTGGTTTATGGTATCAAAACCATCTTCTATTTCATTAGCAAATAAATCAAAATTTCCTTCAGATGTCCCTCTTCCTCTGACATCTTGAATAACAACAATGTAACCGTGAGAAGCATACCAACTCGGATGAGCATAAACCACCGTAGAAGCAATTTTTCTACCGTAAGGTTGTCTCATCAATAGAATAGGAAAAGACCCGTTGCTGTGGGGTCGATAAACATCAGCATCGAGACGAATTCGATCCCGTGTTATTAAAGATAAGGTTTCTTGTTTAACCTGATACATTTTTGTATTTTATAGCTGTGAAAAATAACTAATTAGTAACACTGGTACCTCCATAGGTTTCAATTAATTTTTCATCATTATCATCAGCGATTGTAGCCACTAAAGTAATAGCACGGGAAATTTCTCCAGGAGATAAATCTGCAACAGTACGCTGACTTAAAACAACAATTTGATTATTCATAATACCAAAACGAGTTTCTAGGGTTTCCTCGCCATTCATCTCTAATACTTTTCGCATTAAACCTAGTTCATCTTGAGCAGGCAAAGTTAATACCGGGGCCCAAACAGTTAATAAATCTTCCTCTGTTTCTCCTGTTAATTGAACATAGGTTTGCACACTACCATATTGAAACTTCCAAAGATAGCCTTGATCATCATGATGAACCATCGCACTATCATTTTGTTGTAAACTATCGATAACCGTTTCTATTGCTTCTTTATGGGTGATTTCGGTGCTAGTAAAGTTATCAGGTAACGTATATTCAGTGGTTGCGTTAGTCATAATAGGCAAACAATTGTTAATGAGTTGAGGGTATACTTTCTTATTATCTCTTGTTAAGGGAGCCAAAAAACAACATTTTGTGAAGAGATCTAAAAATTTCGTCCCTCTTAGGAGAAAATGGTCTGAGTTGTTATGCTTATAATTATGATAATGTCAGGTTTTCGTTCTACTTTTGTCCCTGAAACCCTAAATGCTTCTAACCCAGAAGAAGATACGCGATCGCGCATTCTTAAAGCAGCTTTACGTCTGTTTGCTGCTAAAGGCTATGATGGCACAACCACCAAGGACTTAGCAAAAAAGGCAAAGGTAGCAGAAGGAACCTTATTTCGTTATTTTCCCAATAAAAAGGCGATTTTAATCGAAGTTGCTACCCAAGGATGGGTTGAAATTTTAACCGATTTATTAACAGAATTAAGTGAGATGGGAAATTATAAAGCAGTTGCCCAAGTGATGCGACGACGGATGTTAAGAATGCAGGAAAATAATGATTTATTAAAAGTCTGTTTTATAGAAGCACAATTTCATCAAGAATTAAGGGAAAAAATACAATCAGAAGTGATTATTAAAATGACAGATGTAGCAGAAGCATTCTTTGAAACAGCCATAGAAAAAGGCATTTATCGTCCCATGAACCCTAAAATTGTTGCTCAAGTTTTCTTAGGAATGTTTGCTATTGCCGGATTTTCTTCAGAAACCATTATTTCTCCAGAAGCTTCCCCTAAAGCGTTACAGGAAATGGCAGAAGGTATTGCTGATATTTTTTTGCACGGGGTATTAGCTTAATGAAAAGGGAAGAAAACACTAATATTGTATAAGTTTGTCTCTGATAAAGATTTGTTACTGGTGGGTTTTTTGGTTGTGAGGAAAAACTTACAATGTGAATAGGTCTACTCATCCATCGCCACAACCAATTGAACGAGAGTAGCCAGGTAGGTGCTATTATGACCGCTACAAGACAAACTGGTAAGACTGACAACAATGCTAATCCAGAACCTAGCAACGATCCCAATGCTTTTTTTGAAATTGTCAACCCTAACAATAATGATAAGGAATTTTCAAAATCTCTAGGTCAAATCAAAAACTTCTTATTTCCCCAAGAGAGGTATCTACAACAAGACACCAACGAGCTTTTTAAGGAGTGGTCTTGGGAACCTGACCCAAAAGAGAGAGTCAAAAATATAGAAAAAAAATTAGACAGTTTAGTTAAGAAAATTACTGAAGACGAACCTGTTCCTTTTCTCTCCAATTTTCATCAATTGTTTTTGAAACGTCAATGGAAGATTCCTTATGTTTCTCCACAACTAAGTTGGAAAGATTTAGTGCGGTTAGAACCCGACGATTCTATGTCCAACAGTGATAAGTATAATTATTCTAAATTTTATGGGGATTACCGTCATTTTATTAATGTGGTGGCTGCCTTAGCGAGATTAATTATGTACTTTCAAAAGGAGGAAAATATTACAGAGTTGGGAAAAAAAATGTCTGATGAATCGGATCAAGTTGAGACATTAAACACTCCAAATCATCAAATGGATGCTGCTGATTATAAAAAAGAACTCATTAACATCCTAAAGTATGAAGAAGGAGACAGTCTAAGAACGTTCCAACTAATTTTGGCAGGATTTTATCATGATATTGGAAAAACGGTTCAAAATGCCCGTCATGCTATGGAAGGGAGAATCATTTTAGAATCTCGTACAACAGATGCAGGCAGTAGATTACGTCAAATTCTTGCTCAAAGAGATCCCTCCAAGTGGAATTTTGACCGTGATGATTTCTTATTTATCTCAAATCTAGTCCTTTATCATGACCAATATGGTACGTTATCAACAGGAGAAGATAGCTATTTACAATTAGTTGATGTTATTGATTGTCTTCATCGCTATAGTATCAAAAAATCTCCAAAACCTGAAGAAAGACTAGAATGGAGTCGTCGATGTTTATTTGATTTATGGCTGTTAAATGTGGCCGATATTATGGTTTCTACTCCTCCTAAGTCAGTCTCTAATGATTGTAAAGGAGGGCAAAAAGAAAACTATAAATATTCAGATCAACCACAATGGAATGAACAAAAAGAAGCAGACCGACTTATCGAAGAATTTCTAGATTCAAAAGATCATGGAAGTCTTCTTATTCACGATTTAGAAATCTCTCTGGAATTGTTAGAAAAATACTGTTCTCAACGACACTCTGATGACCTATCAGACTTGAGAACTGCTGCCCACCAAATCTCTTTAAAACACTCCATTGAACGGCTAAGAAGACTCATGGTTGCTACCTTACACAACCCCTTAACAAAATGTCAAACGCAACAAGAAAATGAAGAAAATAAGGAAAAAATTAAACGGATCAAAGCGATCGCCCAACAAATTTTTAAATTATCAGAAGAAAACTGGGATTCAGCTATTGTTCGTGCCATTGATGCAACGGTTAGCCGTGAAGAATTTTCTCAGCGATTTTCTTGGTTGAAAAAGTCAGATTATGCCCTTGGTTTTTTTGAAAAAATCGCTCAATTTGCCTTAGACAAAGTTCAAGAAAATGATGCTCCTGGTTGGACTTACAAGGATAAAGATCAAGAAAATAAGGGAAATCAATCGGATGACAAAGATAAAAATGAGAGCAAAGATCAAGAAAACAAGGGAAATCAATTGGATGAGAACTATAAAAATGAGATCAATGCCCAATATTTTGCTGATAATTACGTTGCTGTCGTTATTGAAATTCTTGGATATTTACTATTTCGTGAATCCTCTTTAGATAAACCAAGAAATGTAGAATTTAAGGATGCAACTGACAGACTTACTGACGACAAACTGGAACAGATTTTGAATTTTGAAGGGCTTTCTCGTAATCGTCAATCCATTGAGTTAATTCTACAGACGATTTACGTCTACTAAGTTAATTAGAGAAATTCCTAGCTAGGAAGTTTCTCCTTCCCCTATTAGGTTTAACCAAAAACATTAAAACTATTGCTCAAAAAGCTCATGAAAGTCATCGAGAGAACTAATGGTGATTGCTTGTCTATGCAAAATTTTCAATAACTCTACATCTTCAATTTGGTTAATTTTTTCGATTAACTCTGAAGGTAACACCTCAAAGCGGACTTCCAACACTTCAATCACATTTTCACGACTGCCTTGTAGAATACCTTCCTGGCGTGCTAAGCGTTCAAAACTGGTAACATAAGGCATTTCTAAATCCTCCGTTATTATTTTTAACTGGTAACTGATAACTGATAACTGATAACTGTTAACTGTTGCGTTCAAGAAGTTCTTGAAATTCAGCCAGTGAACCAATAGTGATTCCTTGTCTATGTAAAGTTGTCAATAACTCTAAATCCTCAATTTGGTTAATTTTTTCAATTAAATCTGAAGGTAACTCCTCAAAGCGAACTTCTAGCACTTCAATGACAACTTCACG
>JASJDW010000111.1 GCA_030064955.1 Crocosphaera sp. | reverse complement strand
CCCAAGTTGATGAAAATGGGATAAGTTAATGCAAGATCTGAGTTACTGTCTATGAACAAACAATTACTCAAAGCCATCTCTTTTGTCGGGATTTTATGGGGATTAACAAGCTGCCAATGGTGGCCACAGACAAATCAAAATACAGAATTAGGGATTATTGTCAATTATGCTGATCCTTTAAGTGTTCAGATTGGTCAATATTATCGCCAAAAGCGCAATATTCCAGCCAACCATATTATTGAAGTCATTTTTGATCCCAGTGTTACGACTTTATCCCCTCAAGATTTTGCGCGCATTAAACAAGAAGTAGATACTTTGACCCCTGCTGAAGTCAAAGGATATGCTTTAACTTGGACAAAGCCTTATCGAGTGGGTTGTATGTCCATTACCAGTGCTTTTGCCTTAGGATTTCATACCCGTCACTGTGCCAAGGGATGTCAAGCTATCGCTCCTAATCCTTACTTTAATAGTAACCGTTCTCAACCGTTTCTTGATTTTGGGATTCGTCCTACCATGGCCATTGCTGCGACAAGTTTTGAGGAGGCAAAAGCTTTAATTGATCGAGGGTTAGCTTCTGATAATACCCATCCTCCAGGAACTGCTTATTTGATGGATACTAAAGATAAAGCCCGTAACGTGCGTTCTAATCTTTATTCAACCGTTATCAAACAATTGTCCTCAAAAATTCCCATTGAAGTCATAAAAGGGAATGTTTTAAGAGAGAAAAATGATGTTCTCTTTTACTTTACAGGGGTGACCAGAGTAAGACAATTAGACAGCAATACATTTCTTCCAGGGGCGATGGCAGATCATCTGACATCGTTTGGGGGAAAACTCACCGATAGTGGTCAAATGAGTAGTCTTGAGTGGTTAAAAGCCGGTGCAACTGGTAGTTATGGAACTGTGGTGGAACCCTGTAACTTTGCCCAGAAATTTCCTCATCCTGGGGTTGCTATGTATCATTATTTGCAAGGAGACAACTTATTACACGCTTACTGGAAAAGTGTTGCTTGGGTTGGCCAAGGAATCTTTATTGGAGAACCCTTAGCCCGTCCTTTTGCAAATTTGGACGATAATTAATCTGAAGTTTTAGTGTTTGGTCCCATGGCCAGGACAAGGAAGAGGAGAAACAGAACGATCTAACCATCCCGCAGCCTGATTGATATGGGCTAAAGCCTGATCGGGTTGGTTGTTGAGTAAAAACACTAAAGCCGTTGCTAGTTGCTGTTTGGCTTGTGCTTGGCGATCGCCCTTAAGACGATGCCAATCATTGGCGGTAATACTTAACTGTTGTGCTAGAGTTTGAGCTAATTCTAGGGAGGAAGCAGATTGTACTGACTCGGTTTCAAAAACTTGAGACATAGAAGATAGAGTTCCGTTGAAGATCAAAATAGAGCAACTTGTACATTGCTCTACCTCAATTTTAACTAATAACTGTAGCGAGAATCCCCACCTCAGTTTTGATTCGGTTTTCTGGCATCAATCTATCAATAGCTTTAATATATAGCATTTCCTGGACTCATGAGGTACACCTAATATTCAACTTCTGAACTCCTGCTGGGGAGCATCGGGCGAAGCCTGCCCTCCCGAACTCCTAAAACTAGAAAAGTTTGTACCTCACAAGTATGGGAACTGAAGATTGCATTTTGGACATTTTGTATAAAATGCGAGTTGATAAATGAGTAAAAAGTTAGCTATCATAAGGCTAAATCACAACAAATAGAATAAATGTACCTATTGATTGTCTTTTTTCCTATGTAGTTTACTGTAAGGAATCTTTAAGCTACAATCTTGCCAAACCTATCTTTGATTTTATAATCAAACCTCTTAAATTTAGATAGATGATTCTTTATCATCGCTCTTGTTAATTATAAATATATAAACTTAAGTCACCCTGCTCTGAGGAAGTCAACCGTGCGCATACCGCTAGACTACTACAGGATATTAGGAATTTTTCCCCAAGCAACAGATGAGCAACTCCGCCAAGCTTATCGTGATCGCAGTGTTCAGTTACCCCGTCGGGAATACAGTAACCAGGCGATCCAAGGACGAAGACAGTTGCTGGAGCAAGCTTATAGTGTTTTATCGGATCCTGCTCAAAAAGCCGAGTATGAAACCCAATTTTGGCAAGCTCAAGCTGCTTATCAAGAGGGAGGAGAAACCCCGTCTTCTGGGTCAGGGACGGAAGCCACTGGGGAAAGTTCCGCCTCAACGCTTTCAGAGATTGAGATTGAGCCAGAGCAAGTTCCTGGTAGTCTTTTAATTTTCCATGAACTCGGAGAATATGAGTTAGTTATCAATTACGGTGAAACCTATCTTCAGACCCTCCCGACCTCTTCTTTATCCTTAGACATTGATGATACAGCCACAACGCACCGTGCTGACACAATCTTAAGCATTGCTTTAGCTTGTTTAGAAATTAGTCGTGAACAATGGCATCAAAAAGCTTATGAGCAAGCAGCCTTAGCAGGAGACCAAGGATTAACTCTACTGGAAAAAAATAACCTTTTTCCCTCCATACAAACAGAAATTCGCTCAGAACTTCATAAACTTCGTCCCTATCGAATCTTAGAACTATTAGCGTCTCCCTTGAAAAATCAAAGCCCACGCCAAACAGGGATTAAGTTACTGCAATCCATGTTAGAAGAACGGGGAGGGATTGATGGCAAAGGGGATGATCACTCTGGATTAGGAATTGATGATTTTTTGCGCTTTGTCCAGCAGATTCGGACTTATTTAACGGCAGCCGAACAAAAAGATATTTTTATGGAAGAGGCGCAGCGTCCCTCTTCTGTCGCGGCGTATTTGGGGGTATATGCCCTAATTGCTCAGGGTTTTGCTCAAAAACAACCTTCATTGATTCTAGAGGCAAAAACCGTACTTGAAGGGTTAGAACCCCGTCAAGATGTGTCCATCGAACAATCAATAGTGGCTTTATTATTGGGGCAAACTGAAGCAGCAGCCCAAGCATTAGAACGATGTCAAGACCAACAGGCCCTAACCTTTATACGAGAACAGTCGAAAGGTTCTCCAGATCTCTTGCCAGGGTTGTGTCGTTATGGTGAGCATTGGTTACAAACGGAGGTTTTTGCCCATTTTCGAGATTTAAAAGCAAAAACAGCCGCTTTAAAAGAATATTTTGCCGATCAAGCTGTTCAAACCTATCTCAATCGACTACTAAGTCCTATTGCTCCTCAACCTCAACCCGCGAGTAACCCAAAAAAACCCTCATCCCCTCGCACTCGTTTAGGTAATCGTCGTTACCACAACTATCAACCGAGTTCCCTCAACTTGGAACAAGGAAACGCTGCTTTGGCCCCTGTCCCCTTACCGGTTCGCTCTTTGTCCCCTGTGGATATTCGCGATGTTCGTCGTCGTAAGCGGAAACAGCATTCTCAAAAGCTGAATCCTGAACCGTTACCGGAGATGGTAGCCCAACCCTCCCCTCAGTCTCAGTTAAACCCCAAGTCTTCTAAGCCCCAAGCCACTGCAGTTATGGAACCCGTAACTCGCCGTCGCCCACAACGCAATCCTCATCCAGTTAACCGAGTTCGACCAAAATTAAGTTTAATGGTGGTTGGGATTTTAGGAGCAGTAGGATTAATGGGATTGGGAATAAGTTGGCTATATAAGGTAAATTCTCCCCTATCCGCCCTAGAAAAAGGGCAATATTCCGTTTCTCTTCATAAACCCCTTATTGATATTCCGTCCGCCGATGCTCAAATGATAACGGCTACAGGAATGTTAACCCAAGAAGGGGCGCAGCAAGTCATAGAAATGTGGTTATCCAGTAAATCTCAGGCGTTGGGGAAAAATTATGACATTGAATCCTTAAATAAAATTTTGGCTGATCCTCTTCTATCTCGATGGGAAAGACAGGCGCAACAACTGCAAAAAAATCAAAATTATTGGACTTATCAACACGAAGTTAAGGTTAATTCTTTCAATCCCAGTCAAAATAACCCCAATCAAGCAGTAGTCGATGCTAATGTTCAAGAATTGGCTCAATACTATCAACAGGGACAAATAAGTAGTTCGTATAACGATAGTTTACGGGTTCGCTATAATCTCGTTCGTCAACGCGATCGCTGGTTGATTCAAGAAATTGATGTCATTAACTAACCTAAGATTTGAGAATAAGGTATACTAGATAGGTTGAGAAAATGTACCTTAATCGGTTTTAATAAAAATAAAGCCTATAGGCCCTGTAGCTGATTAAGGTGAATCCATAAAAACAAAACAGGAGGTGTAAAGTTACATAATGACCCAAGTAGTTGTTGGTCAAAACGAACCCATTGAATCTGCGTTACGTCGCTTTAAACGACAGGTTGCTAAAGCTGGAATCTATACAGACTATAAAAAGCACCAATTTTTTGAAACGCCACAGGAAAAACGCAAACGCAAAGAAGCAACTCGGCGAAGACAGCGATCGCGTCGCCACTAAATCTTAAAGATTCTTTGCTATAGCTGTATGTTAATTCATATGATTACCCTTCCTGCTTCTATTTAGGTAAGGTGAAATAGCCCTAACAAAAACAGTCAAGTTAGGGCTTTTGAATAGATGAAAGTGTTAGATGATAGTTGTCTAAGGTTCCTGGGTATCCTATTTTATAGAACTCAGAATCGGTTGTAACTCAAGCTTATTTTTCAATGACTTCTTATGCGTACAATTCTAGTCGCCGATGATAGCACTGCTCAACGTGAACTAATTGCTGGTTTACTAACAGACAATGGCTTTTCTGTTACCACAGCCATGGATGGGGCTGAAGCCTTAGAAAAGCTTAAATCCCTGGTTCCTGATTTAATTATTCTTGATGTGGTTATGCCTAACTTGAATGGTTATCAGACTTGTCGTAGCATCAAAAGTGATCCCAAAACCGAACATATTCCTGTAATTCTTTGTTCTACCAAAAGTACCCAAGTGGATAGTTATTGGGGCTTAAAACAGGGTGCGGATGCTTATATTATCAAGCCATTTCCTCACGATGAATTAATTGGAACGGTTAAGCAATTATTACGAAACTCCTAGGAATAAGCTAACTATATAATCTGGATTCTTATTATATTTGTTCACAACCATTGACTAAAGTTAATAAAGGACCTGTTTGTTCGGTTCCTTTAACACTCAAATCACTATGACATAGAATAATTTTGTCTTCCTCTCGTCCTAATAAATCCTTTAAAATACGCTTTAAACGGGCTTGATCCGCTTCAAATTCGTCTTCAGGGGTTAAACTTCGTCCTGACCATTCTCGCAGGAATAAAGGGGCGCAAAATAGCACTGAAGCCCCACCTTTTTCCCATAAATTAGAAGAGATATCTAACCAAAATTGCCAAGAGTGGCAACTTTTTAAAGATCGATATTGGAAAATAGTTGCTAAAGTGACATAATTCGGTTTTTTTCCTAAGTAATATAAAGGACGAGGATTCGCTGTAATGGTTCCTTTTCGTAATAATTGAAGAAACTCAATTAAGGTTTTTGTAGGGGCTTTTGGCTGGGGATCATATTGCCTTAAACGGCGATCAATTTCCCAAAAATGTTGAGTGGTTTCTGTTAATTCTCTTAAAGCAGATAATTGTTGATAGGATAATTGATATTTGACTTCTATTAATTCTTTAATGGCTTTATCTAAAACCATCATAGGACTAGAAAGTTGGTCTTTTTTGACTTGCTGTTGTGTTTGTTTTATCCAATCAACTAGATGATTATAACTGTCTGTAGCCTCATGACCAATTCTATCCCAACGAGGATAAGTTTCAATGGGTAAAAATTGACAAGTTTCTGTTTTTACCTCATAACAACTATCGGCAATTAAACCGGCTCTCACAGGATCAATAGCTGCTTTTTTTTGGGTAGCATCATAACTTAAAATTGTTAACATTTGAGCAATATCATCCCCTCGAAATAATCTAGATAATCCTGGATAAACTAATGCTAATAGGGTCAATAAAGCCATAACGAGGGGAAAACTAATTAAGGGACGTTGTTCATTTAAGGGTTTGATGGGAATGTTAGCAGCGGATAATATCTCAATAAACGTATAACGAGCAATTTCGTCTAATCCTGGAGCAATAATGGCTACATTTTCGGGATTAATTTGCTTTTTTTTAATCGTCTCAACAATAAAATTAGCCGTTTTTCGTAATAACTCAGCACGGGAAATGGTTTGGATAGATGTAAAACAATCTGGTAAGGTTTCTATAGATAAAGGGTTGGTAGCTAATTGCACAATTAAGTCACCATAATTACTCTGAATTCTGGGATAGTTTGATAATATTTTTACCTGGCAATGAGATGATAATTGGTATAAACATTGAGGATCAGCATTTAATCCTAAACGAACTTGTCCGTCAGGATTGTAGGTAAATACACCAAAAGCATTATGATCTAAAAGAAACTGAAATAAATCAAAAGCGATCGCTGGATAATCATCTAGATCATCGGCAAAAATTCCCTGATAACGAGTGATTAAATGGTGTTGATATTGAGAATTGGGTAATAAATATCGCCAAAAAAGAGTATAAATTAAACCATAGGTTAGTAAACCCCGATTTAAACACCATTTCTGCCATTCTAGAATCAGTTCCCCTCGTAATTGAGCCAAAGAAGTCTCCGTCATCTCTGAATTATTGAACTGTTCTAAAAGATACTGCCCTTCCTCTAAAGCATGTTCTAGAATATAGGGAATATGCTCCACCATAACCCCACTGGCACCCGCTAACTGTAGTAAGTCTAGGGTTTGACGCACAAAGCGAAACTCACTATTTCCAGTTAAGGTTCCTAGAAACTGGTCTATGGGAGAATTGCCCTCATCAGTCCGATGGCATCGCCATAACTGAGTTGCCAAAAATTGTTCCGTTTCGGGGCGTAAGATCAAGGGAAACTGGGCTTTGAGGGAAAGTTCCTCGAACAATAACGGCCAAAATAGTTTGATCTCATCTCTCATCCATCCTATGGGGGTTTTACACTGAATGGGGTAACTTCCCTGGACAGCTAAGGACAGTTGATCGGCTAAATTACGACGATTATCATCATTAGCAGAAAAAACTAACACAGATGAGGCCAGATTTTGGGTGACAGATTGAAAAGAGGAGGAAATTTTTTGCTGATGCTTGTCTTCAACCCAATGACAGAATTCTTTAACTAATTCGGTTGTTTTTCCGGTTCGAGTGGTTCCTTCAATCCACAGAGAGGTTCGCTTCACGGACAGTCCTCAACTAAATGGGTTAATATACAATGATTTTGCAATGGTTTTTTGTGGGTTCTCTGTTGATTGTATTTTTTGTTTGTTGCAGGTAAGTTCAAATTCTTATGAAATTTAAGTCCTTAATTAAAAAGACTTCTAACTGGTTAACAGCTACCCCAGAAAGATCCTTAGATAACGCATACAAAGCAGCTTTAAAGATCAAAGAAATTGAAGATAATCATTTTGGTGGGAAAAAAGTGTCAAGGGAAAATGCTGACTATGGTGACAGTGTTATCTCTTATTTTAGAACAGAAGTTAATGGTTATTTACAAAAGATTAATATGGGATTAGGTGTGTTTAAAACAAGTCGCCTCTTCCTCAACCTTTCTAATATACAAGAATTTCCTCAAAATATCACAACTGAACGAGAGTTACAAAAAAATGCTACGATGGCTGCTATTATTTTCGAGAAATTAGAGTTTATCGATCAAGTAGCTTCTAAATATCAATCTAAGGACACATCAGAAATTGATAATAGTTCTTTAGTTTTAGCCCAAAAATCTTTAAGTGAGCAAGACAACCTACAATTAGAAAATAAAGACAGTTTTCAAAATTCTGCTTCTCAAAATAATGATAGTCCTCTAGAATCCGCTTCTAAAAAAACAGGGGTTTTACCTCGATCATTTATTAATACACTTAATAAAATTAAACAAGAAATTGATCCAAAATCAGGAGAAAATGAAGAACAAGTTCTTAACAAATATCGTAAATCTCGCTTAAGAACTGCCCTATCTATTAAATTTATTTTATTATTAATTATTGTTCCGTTGTTGACCCATCAACTAACAAAAACTTTTTTGTTAACTCCAATTATTAATCAATATTTCCAAAATCACGACCAAGTTGTTTTTATTAATAAAGATTTAGAAGAAGAGGCATTTAAAGAACTAAGTCATTATGAAGAAATCTTACGGTTTCAGGGATTAATTGGTTTGAGAGAACCCTTAACAGAGCAAGAAGTTGAGGAACAAGTCAAAGAAAAAGCGCAAGAAATAACCAAATCCTATCGCGCCCAAGGAATTGACTCCATTGGAAATGTTTTTGCTGATTTATTTTCAGTCAGTGCCTTTGCCATTGTGATTGTTAGTAGTAAAAAAGAAATCGAAGTCCTTAAATCTTTCCTAGATGAAATTTTATATGGTTTAAGCGATCCGGCTAAAGCATTTTTGATTATTTTGTTTACTGATATGTTTGTGGGGTTCCACTCTCCCCACGGTTGGGAAGTCATATTAGAAGGGGTTGCCCGTCATTTTGGTTTACCGGAAAACCAAGAATTTAACTTTCTGTTTATTGCTACTTTTCCCGTTATTTTAGATACGGTTCTTAAATATTGGATCTTCCGTTATCTTAATCGGATTTCTCCCTCCGCAGTGGCTACTTATAAGAATATGAATGAATAAGGGAAGTTGTACAACTTTGTGGGAAGTGTGGGAAGTGTGGGAAGTGTGGGAAGACTAGGAAGAATATTAATATCTTATATCTTGCTCCCTCTTCCTCCCCATCTACCTTGTCTTCCCGGTCTCCTAGTCCCCCAGTCCCTAAAGTCTCCCCATCAAGAGATCAATTTTTCTTTTTCATTGCCATCAGCAAAGAACTACCTGTGAAGAAAATCCCTATTAAAGCAGAAGGTTCCGGAACTGTTGGGCCATCAGGAGGGATAGGCAGGATGGTTTGTCTACCAATAAATTCAAATCCAGCATATGGTTGCGCTGAGGTTGCTGAATTGGGAAGGAGTGTATCTAAAATCCAGGGCTCTGCTATCTCACTATCATGAGTACCTTGACGAGAGGTAATTCCATCCGTCGCATCAAAACTGAGGGGAACTCGATAGAAGTTTCTCGTGTTAGGTAAGAAAGGAGGAAAATTGACTCGTTCACCTGCAATAAGAGATGGAATGGGATTCTCACTATTAAGAGCATTACTAATCTCTGTTATGGCTAAACTAGCTTGGGTGTCATCTCCCCAAAAACATAAACCATTATCGCAAGAAGGATCAAAATCACCCTGAGTCGGCTCACCAAAAATATCATCAAATGAACCTAGTGGAAAAGTGACATTATAAGAGTCAATAATTTTAATTTCATTTTCTTCCAGTTCTTCTTGTGTTTTTGCACAAATTTCAGCACCACTAATACAAACTTCGATGTCACTAATACTGGTAACATTCCCATCGTCATCGAGATTCACAACTGTTGCAGCTTCAACAGAAGAAACTACAGCAAAGCTAAGATATACCAAGATCCCAGGAATAATTTGCTTAAATTTTAGCATTATTTTTGAACTAATAATTCTTCAATACTTGTCCTTTCCTTATAGCATTTTCTTTTAGTTCAGACCTTTAGATAGCTGATTATTTTTATAATTTAATTCCTTAAAAAATTAAAGTAAAGTTATTAGTTAATATTCTACAAATAACTAAATTTTTTAGGCTTAAAAACAACAAAAAACGCAAATTTTAAAAATATAAATACAAGATTTTTTATGATCGCTATAATAATATTTATTTATCGTCTATAAATTGAAGGAATTAGTTACTTTCGTTAAAATAACGAAATAGGTTGTTAAATAGCAATCTCTCAAACGTCAAAAAACAAGGCACAAGTAGTAATAGTAAAAGGTTTAAGGGGTCGTAACATTGCTTAATACTGTACAACTTTTAACTTGATCCCTCTGGTAAAGATTGCTCTGTGGTAAGATTGCGGAAAATTTAAGATTCCCTTCAAGTCCTCAATGACAAACCAAAAATCTTTAATTCAACGTTTTAGTCTCTATTTCCTGTTGACGCTGATAGCAGTAGCTATGCTGTTTCCCTTACTGTGGTTACTCAGTACCGCTTTTAAATCTCCTACAGAAGATATTTTTACCAATTGGTTTCCCACCCAACCAACCTGGGAAAACTTCCGTATTGTCTGGCAAACCTATCCGTTTGGACGATATTTAGGAAATAGTACCTTAATTGCTGCTTTAACAGTGGGATTAAATCTACTTTTTTGTTCTTTGGCTGCTTATCCCTTAGCCAGACTCAATTTTTGGGGACGAGATAGTATTTTTGCTGCGGTGATCGCTACCATTATGATTCCCTTTCAAATTGTGATGATTCCGTTGTACATTCTCACCGTACAGCTAGGATTACGCAACACCTATTTAGGAGTCATTTTTCCCAGTTTAGCCTCTGCTTTTGGTATTTTTCTGTTGCGTCAAGCGTTTCAAGGGGTTCCCAAGGAGTTAGAAGAAGCAGCGAGAATTGATGGTTGTTCAGAGTTAGGGATCTGGTGGCACATTATGATACCGTCGATTCGGCCTGCGTTGGTAACGTTAGGGATTTTTGTCTTTATTGGTTCCTGGAGTGACTTTCTATGGCCTTTGATTGTTTTAGATCGGCCTGAATACTATACGTTGCCTTTAGGAGTGGCTAAACTGGCTAGTGCGCTAGATTTAGACTGGCGACTGATTGCTGCTGGATCGATTATTTCTATTGTTCCGGTTGTGCTATTGTTTGTCTTTTTACAACGGTATATTATTCCCACAGAAACGGGAAGTGGTGTTAAGGGTTAATTTTTTGTGGGATGTAAGGTTTATTCTCCCCGTTTATCTTCTAGTTTGTCCCCACTACTAACTAAAATCTTTTCTCCTACCTCCTTCAACAAAGACAACAGGATTTTAGGTTGATGGTAAAATTTTGATAGGATAAGGATACTATTTTGTCTTTAACGTCAAATCTATGCCTAGAACTCAACGTAATGATAATTTTATCGATAAAAGCTTTACTGTGATGGCAGATATCATCCTCAAAATGCTGCCAGCTAATAAAAAGGCGAAAGAAGCTTTTGTTTATTATCGAGATGGGATGTCAGCCCAAGCAGACGGGGAATACGCTGAAGCCCTCGATAACTATTATGAGGCACTCAAGTTAGAAGAGGATACAAATGATCGCAGTTATATTCTCTACAATATAGGGATTATTCACGCCAGTAATGGGGAACATGAGAAAGCCCTTAACTATTATGAAGAAGCGGTAGACTTAAACCCGCAAATGCCTTCAGCGTTGAATAATATTGCTGTAATTTATCATTATCAAGGGGAAAAAGCCAAGTCCGAGGGGAATGAAAACGAAGCAGAAGCCCTCTTTGACAAAGCAGCAGAATACTGGAAACAGGCTATCCGTCTTGCCCCTAATAACTACATTGAAGCCCAAAATTGGCTGAAAATTACGGGACGCTCGGAAATGGATGTGTTTTTCTAAACTGAATTGTAGGAACCTTTTATTTATGCTAGATCGTCAACAAGTCCAGAAGATCGCTCATTTAGCTCGTTTAGACATTACCCCCGAAGAAGAAGCACAGTTTGCCGGTCAACTTAGCGACATCCTAGACTATTTTGAGCAATTAAGCGAATTAGATACGGACAATGTTCCCCCTACCACTCGCGCTATTGAGTTGAGCAATATTACCCGTCACGACACCTTTGAACTCTATGGTGATCGAGAGGCTTTGTTACAAGAAGCCCCTCAACCAGAAGGAGACTTTTTTAGAGTTCCTCAAATTCTCAATACAGATGAGGAATAATTATCATTGATGTATTTTTATGTTATGATAGTAGATGACTCGGACCTACGCAATTACAACGCCCAAACCTTGTCAGGACCGGAAGGTAGCAGCAATACGGGATGCTTGTGATAGGCGTGGACTCCGAGTCTTTTTGTTGGATAAAAATTTTTAAAGCTTTTTTTATTATGGTTCTTGTCTAGCATATTATGAAACATTTGTCAAGTAAGTTAGACAATGACCCATGAGGAAATAGACCACTAACATAGCAGCAGCAGCTAAAGCAACTAGGGTTCCTGCTAACATGAGGGAAAATTCTTGGTGTTCAATGGCTTCCTGCATCAAATGCAGCGACCACGCAACTAGGGCAACGTCGAATATTAGAATAGGTATCAACATATCTTAAAAAATGTTAACTTTTATTTCTATTCTAATATAAAATCTTTAAGTGACAATGTAGAGGTGAGAAAATTAAGGTTTTCTAAAGATGTGTTCAGGGCTACTGCGGACTGGAATTTGGCGATCGCTGAGATAATTTTTGACTTCAGCAATGGTTAATTGTCCATAATGGAGCAAAGAAGCGAGTAAAGCTGCTTCTGCCTTGCCTTCTGTCAACGCTTCGTAGATATGCTGGCAATTTCCAGCACCTCCTGAAGCGATAACGGGAATTTCCACTTGTTGGGCGATCGCACGGGTCAACTCCAAATCATAACCCGCTTGGGTTCCGTCTGCGTCCATACTGGTGACTAACAGTTCACCTGCGCCTCTTTTTTCCATTTCTATCGCCCATTTTACCGCATCTAACCCTGTATTTTCCCGTCCTCCCCGAACATAAACCTCCCAACCTGGGTTATTGGGGTCATGACGGCGTTTAGCATCAATTGCCACCACAATACACTGTTTTCCAAAGCGATCGCTAGCCTTATTAATAAAGTTAGGATCTCTTACCGCAGATGAGTTCACACTCACTTTATCGGCACCGGCTCTTAACAAAAGTTTAATTTGTTCTAAGGTTGAGATACCACCCCCCACTGTTAAGGGGATAAATACAACTTCAGCAGTACGGTAAACCACATCAATAATGGTGTCCCGTTGTTCGTGGGTCGCTGTAATATCTAAGAAGACTAATTCATCAGCCCCCGCGTCATTATACACCTTTGCCAGTTCTACGGGATCACCAGCATCTTGTAGATCAACAAAATTGACCCCTTTCACGACACGGCCTGCATTAACATCTAAGCAGGGTAAGATTCTTTTGGCTAACATGGATTAGATTTTTTTGAGTTATTTCTATCACTATATTTATGGTGACATAATTTTGTGATACTCTTTAAAAAATTTTGATTAATTTTGAGTTTAATTCATCACAAATGGGACTTTCTTTTGTGTTTTTTCTGTTTTGACTTAGACAATAAAAATGAGTCCCCTGGATGGACTAAAAATCGATGACGAACCCCTTCCCTTCCTAACAACATCCGAAACCCCATAACATCCCTATTGGTTAAGGTTAATTCAATATTCCAGTTTTGTCCTCCTATTTCCACAGGGGTTAAAATAACAGGACGATATTGTTTGTGTCCCCCTGAGTCTTTCACATTACGCCATTCTAATAAATTTGCTTCACAATTAACAGTGGTTTCTTTATCTTTTTGATAGGGATGAACTTGAAACTGTACCATTCTTTGACCATCTTTTTCGATTTCTTTGATATGAAAAGCGTGTAATGCTGATGATCTTGCCCCTGTATCTATTTTAGCTTTAATTTCAGTAATACCCAATTCCGGCAAATCTAACCATTCTCTCCATCCAATAATGTCTAAAGATTCTTTATCTTTTTTTGTGTGTTTCTGTTCCATAAAAACGTTGGGAGGATTAGCTTTCTTATTCTAGAATACAGCATCTTATCAACCGATGGAAGTCGGTGATTTTTAAAATCAACAAAAATATTGTTTAAGATGAGGAGATATATATAGCAGTTCCCATACTTGTGAGGTACAAACTCTTCTAGTTTTGAGAGTTAGGAGTTCGGGAGTTCAGGAGTTCAGATGTTGAATATTAGGTGTACCTCATGAGTCCAGGAAATGCTATAGATATAATAAACGTTGATTGATGTTTTTTTCTTGGTATAATTACTTTCTAATATTAGGACAAAAAATGACGAAACTTTTTGATTTTTTAAAAGAAACCGAAGCTTTACGAGTGAGTGATAACAATATTATCCCTCTGTTAACTAATTGTCAATCATATTCTCGTTTATTGGTCATCATATGGTCACAATTAGGGGATTTTGATACTTTGGAATATGCTTGGTGGTTAAACCAAAAATCATCAGAACTTATTGCTAATAATATAACAGTAAGAGCTATTGGTATTGGTGATCGCAAATCAGGGTTAAAATTTTGTGAATATACTAAATTTCCTCAAGAAAATTTATTTGTTGATCCTGATGCTAATATTCATCAAAAATTAGAATTATATCAAGGTTTATCTTGGAATATACCAAGATTAAATGACGGTCAAAATGCTTGGGTAAATTTAATGTTAATGTGTGCTGGAATTGGTAGTAAAGGTACTTTAAGAGAAGTATTGAGAGGATATACAGGGGATACAAAAGCCCCTCAATTAATTCCAGATCAAGAAGTAGTTAAAACTAATGTTTTACCCCCCCTAAAAGGCTCATTTTTCAATTTAGCAGGAGGAAAAGGATATCAGCGGCCTTTTGAATTAGCAACTTTGAGATTACGGAATATGACTGAAGTATTAACTAACTGGAAAATCTATGTTCCTAATGCTGCTTATTTAACCCAACGGGGGGCAACATTTTTGTTTGATCAAGAAGGTAATTTATTATATGAACATCGAGATCAAGGAATTCTTGGTTTTGCAGAAAATATGAGCAATCCTTTATCTTTTTTATCCTTTGATTCTTAAAATAAAATAAGACTTTATTAATTTTTATCCTTGTTAATTTTAGATTTAAAGATTGCTTCTACTTCTTCATAAGACATCTCATAAGGATAGGGATAAATTTTAGCATTAGGGTTACGACGGTTAATAAATAGTTCACGAATTGCTTCATCATCTGTTGGATGAGATAAGACATATTTTTTTAATTCTTTACGAGTCATTTCTTTAAAATTAGGTTTATTCATTTTCACTAAACTGCCACTGTCCGTTTTCAAAAATAATTATTTCTAAGCTTTCTTCTCTACCCGCAATAATAAAAATAGATCTGTTTAATGGATCAAATCTAAATAACCATACAGGTTGTAAGAGATTAGATAAAAGCTGAGATAGGAAAACAACTGTATTTTTTTGCTTTTCAGTAGGCAAGGTTATACTCCAATCAGTTGTGGTAGTTTTACCCATTCCTATCATATTATAGCGTTTTTTCATTTGGTAAGTTCCCATCTAACTTATTTACTTTTTTTTATTAATCTTGGTTACTGTTAAAAAGTTAATAATCCTTTATTTTGTTAAACTAAAAGAAGATACAATGACTAACTTAAAATCAATCCCATGTCTCAACGTCCTATTTATTTAGATAATCATGCTACAACCCCAGTGGATAAACGAGTATTAGAAGCAATGTTACCCTATTTTACGGAACATTTTGGCAACCCTTCTAGTATTAATCATTTATATGGTTGGGAAGCAGAAGCAGCCGTTAAAAAATCTAGAGAAACCATTGCTAATGCCATTAATTGTACTCCTGAAGAAATCATTTTTACCAGTGGTGCAACGGAAGCTAATAACTTAGCCATAAAAGGAGTTGCTGAAGCTTATTTTAACCAAGGACAACATATCATTACCGTTCAAACTGAACACCGTGCAGTGTTAGATCCTTGTCAATATTTAGAAAGTTTAGGTTTTGAAATTACTTATCTTCCTGTTAAAAAAGATGGTTTAATTGATTTGGAATTATTAGAAAAAAGTATTCGTACTGAAACAATTTTATTGTCGGTGATGGCAGCAAATAATGAAATAGGTGTACTTCAACCATTAAAAGAAATAGGAGAAATCTGTCAAAAATATGAGGTTTTATTTCATAGTGATGCAGCCCAAGCAATGGGTAAAATCCCTTTAGATGTTCAAGCTATGAACATCCATTTACTATCATTAACCGCCCATAAAGTTTATGGGCCAAAAGGGATCGGTGCATTATATATTCGTCGTCGTGATCCTAGAGTTAATATTGCACCACAACTACACGGTGGAGGACAAGAAAAAGGGATAAGATCAGGTACATTATATACCCCTCAAATTGTTGGTTTTGGCAAAGCTATTGAGTTAGCATTAGCAGAAATAGAAACAGAAAATCAACGCCAAAAGGAACTCAGAAATAGACTTCAACAACAACTTTTAAATCTGGAAGGAGTGCATCTCAATGGACATCTTACTCAACGTTTACCAGGAAATCTTAATGTTAGTATAGAAGGCATTGATGGAGCAGCGTTATTATTAGGATTACAGGGTATTGTTGCCCTTTCTTCTGGATCTGCTTGTACCTCAACAACGACAAAACCTTCTCATGTTCTCAAAGCATTAGGACATTCTGATAAACTGGCCTATGCTTCTTTAAGATTTGGATTAGGAAAATTTACAACTAGCCAGGAAATTGATACAGTAGGCCAACAAGTTATTAACACGATCCAATCTTTACGTCAAGCAAATATTAATTAATTGCAGTAATTTTTATATTGATAAGTTACAACACTTTTGAGTTTGATATAAGAGCGAAATATTAATGTACTCTAAAATTAGAATGTTAGTGATTTATAAAACTGGAACATTAATTAAAAAAATCACTTCTTCTGACTTCATGAATAGTGTTGTCTATATGATCAAAAAAATCATCAGACACAGCTTCTGGTTGAAAACAATTGCATAATTTAGTTAGTTTAGTATAATATATTTCAGAAATATAAGCCTGACTTAAATTAACATCAATTAAGGTGGCATCGGTTAAGTCAGTTTTTGTGAATTGACTGCCTTCAACAGAGACATTTCGTAAATAAGCTTCACTAAAATCTGTTCTTTCTAAACAAACATAATCAAGACAGGCATTTTCTATCCAAGTTCGATGACAATTTGCCTCTTTTAAGTTAGAATAGACTAGATTAGCATAACTAAGGTTTGCTCTGTACAAATTAGTTCGGTGAAGGTTACAATTAGTAAGATTGGCTCCTGTTAAAATACTCTGTTTCAGATTCGTTCCTTGTAAATTTGAACCTTGGAAATTGACATTTTCCAGATTAAGTCCACTCAAATCTAAACCACTAAGATCAACATCAGTAAATTTTCTTTCCCCAAAAGCGTATCTTCGTTTAAGTTCGCTTAATTGTAACTTAAGCATCCTCGACTCCTTAACAATTCTTAATATAAATATATATTTCCTATCAGACTAACAGTGAAAAATTGTTTTAGTCAATCAGTTATATTACATAATTTCATGAAACTAATGAAATATTATCATAATTAGACGGTTTTTCACTGTTCTTCCCCACCCCCTTCTCCCCGCTTACGGTAGGCTATAAAGTGATCTAACCCTACACCCTACACCCCAAACTAGATATCTCTAGTTATTTCTGAGAACTGGTATTACCTCCGAGGTAAAAGTCTCGGTACTCGAAGACTCTGTGAAAAAACGATTGTCAAAGATATAGCTTTTAGGTTATATTCGGGTTAAAATAGAAGACAGTTGTGTAAAACCCTAGTATAGAAGGGGGTTTAATTCTGCCAATCTATCGGGGGAGCATCCAAAAGCACAACCCTTAAAGATTAATCACGCTTGATTAATCACTCTAATCAAAAAAGCCGATAAAACTCTAAGGTCTTTATCAAAGTTCCTAACTCATAACTATCCACCTAGAAAGCGTCTTAAATATATAATGTCAACGAAGCGCAAGTTTATTCTCCAAGATTTTCCAAAATATTGAATAAACCATCCTTTTGTGAGACGGGTAGAGACACCCGAAAACACCAAGGAACTTCCCCTTATGGGATCAGTTAGTACGATTAAGCTACTGACATTAGGTTAAGGATAAAAATGAGTCGAGTTCACTACTGTTGTTGCTTGACTTAAGATGCCAAAATGTTCGATTTTCAACAGTTTTTCCACCAATTTAAGCAAAAAGAACAGGTACTATAACCTGTCATCGTCTCTTACCAAAGTTTGAGGGAATTGAATGCCAAAGCAAATTATTATCGCAGAACAACACCACATTGCTGCCGTCTTTTGGGAAGATCAAATACAAGAATTAGTGGTTGCCACTGGAAACCAACAAGTCAGCGACATTTTCTTAGGAGTCGTTGAAAACGTCATCCCAGGTATTGATGCTGCCTTTGTCAACATTGGAGATGCGGAACGAAATGGATTTATCCATGTTACCGACTTAGGACCGTTGCGTCTTAAGCGTAGTGCGGGTGCCATTACCGAACTTTTAACCCCACAACAAAAAGTGCTGGTTCAGGTGATGAAAGAACCCACCGGCAACAAAGGACCCCGACTAACCGGTAACATTAGCCTTCCTGGACGGTACCTAGTATTAATGCCAAATGGCAAAGGGGTTAACCTCTCTCGGCGTATTCGCAACGATGATGAACGCAGTCGTTTGCGGGCCTTAGCCATCCTTATTAAACCCGCTGGTATGGGTTTATTAGTGCGTACTGAAGCCGAAGGCAAAGCCGAAGAAGCCATCATGGAGGACTTAGAATTTTTACAAAGACAATGGGAGTCCATCCAAGTCCAAGCCACCTCAACCCGCGCCCCATCTCTGTTGAACCGCGACGATGACTTTATTCAAAGGGTCTTGCGGGATATGTATAGTGCTGATGTTAACCGGATTGTGGTGGATAACCCCAACGGTGTCAAACGAGTTAAACACCATCTCATGAACTGGAGTGGGGGAAGACCCCCCGAAGGGGTGTTAATTGACCATCATCGGGAATCGATGTCAATTTTAGACTATTTCCGAGTCAATGCAGCCGTACGGGAAGCTTTAAAACCCAGAGTCGACCTGCCTTCTGGGGGCTATATCATCATTGAACCCACCGAAGCTTTAACGGTTATTGATGTCAACTCAGGGTCTTTTACCCGTTCCGCTACCTCACGGGAAACCGTACTGTGGACCAATAGCGAAGCAGCCACAGAAATTGCCCGTCAGTTACGATTAAGGAATATTGGGGGTGTCATTATTGTCGATTTTATTGACATGGACTCCCGACGGGACCAACTCAAATTACTCGAACATTTTACTAAAGCCCTAAAAGTCGATAAAGCTAGACCCCAAATCGCCCAACTCTCAGAACTGGGATTAGTGGAATTAACCCGTAAACGCCAGGGTAAAAATGTTTATGAGTTATTTGGTCAACCCTGCCCTCAATGTGGCGGATTAGGGCATTTAGCCCATCTTCCAGGGGAATCTCAATTAGTCGCCCTTGAATCCGCCACCGCAAGCACTCCTCCTCCTGTTCCCGTCCCAACTCCCGCAACCCCTAAACCCGTAGAAAAACCCACAGAAGTCAATGACACCAGTTGGGAAAGTCCCTTTGAAGATGAAGATAGCGATAGTCCCGATCACCTAGAATTGTTGCATCATCCCAGTTATCAAGAACAAAATAGCAACGCCAATAACCGTCGTCGTCGTCGTCGTCAGACTCCTAACATCGTTATCAAAGATGATTCTGCTAAATCCGGTAGTAATCTAGGGACAAAAGAAGGAGAAGATAACAACGAATTAGCTAATGAAACTCGTAGAGAACGGCTTCCTAGACATTTGCGTCGAGAGGAAATTCCTGTAGAACGGGTTTCTGTAGAAATGACACCCCTCGAACAAGACATTTACGCTTTGATGGGGATCTCTCCCTTAGTTCGTCTTGACAAGGAATTTAAAGATCCCAAATCTGTCGTCGTGTCTGTAAAATCACCAGAAGGTGTGGAAAGAACAACCGTTAAAAAAACAGTTGAAAAAACAGTCCAAAACACCGAAGAATCAGAACCCCCCGCATCGACACAACAACAGATGGTGATCGATTTAACAGAGATTAACCATGTCCCTACCACAGAATCTGTGACGGAAGAAGAAGCCAACGAAGCAGACAACAACGATGATACTGATGATACTGATATAACTTCCTCTTCCCAAGAAGAAGGGGCTAAACCGGTGATCCGTCGTCGCCGTCGTCGTTCCTCAGCGAAAGACAGCGATGAATAAAGTGTTATCCTACCAGAAAAAGGCAGGAGGGTGAGAGCGTTTAGATAACCTCTAGAATCCCTGCGGTTTTAACCCAGGGAGTCTCAATATCAGAAAATGAAAGTGGTAAATACTCACAAGAAAAACGAGAATGGCTAAGTTAAGACTAGAAAACTTAACGAAACAATATCACATTGATCAAGGAAAAACCCTCGACGTTGTTAAAAGGATTAGCAATGTCGAGGTTGAAGACGGGGAGTTTTTAACCTTACTCGGCCCGTCTGGCTGTGGAAAATCAACCCTTTTGCGATTGATTGCAGGATTAGAACCCCCTACTAAGGGGGATATCTTTATTGGCGAGAAAAACGTCACCCACGTAGCCCCAGGCGATCGCAATATTGCTATGGTTTTCCAAAGTTATGCCCTTTATCCTCACATGACCGCTAAAGAAAATATTGCTACAGCCTTAAAAATTCGTAACCTTCCAGAAGAGGAAATTGATAAACGGATTCAAAAAGCGGCCAAACAATTAAAACTCCAAGAAGGAAAAGATTGCTTACCAGAAAAACCTGGAAAACTGTCCGGAGGACAACGGCAAAGAGTAGCCTTAGCCCGCGCCTTAGTAAGAAATCCTGATGTTTTCTTATTAGATGAACCCTTAAGTAACCTAGACGCACTGTTACGGGAACAAGTTAGGGCTGAACTCAAACAAATTTTTACCGAACAAAATAAACCGGTGGTTTATGTCACCCACGATCAAACCGAAGCCATGACCCTTTCGGATAAAGTGGCGGTCTTATTTGGTGGTGAAGTGCAACAACTCGCCCCCCCTCGGACAATCTATCAACATCCTGCTAACCAGTTTGTTGCCGGGTTTGTAGGTAGTCCTCAAATGAATTTATTAGAATTAAAATGTCAGGATAATCAGGCGTTTTTGGGTCATTTTCCCATTCCTTTCACTAATATTGCCCGTGAACATATTTCAGAAATCAATGGTCAATTAAAATACCCTGAGTATATTGTTTTAGGCATTCGTCCTGAAGATATCCACCAGGCGACAGAAACGGATTCTCTGGTTATCCGTGGCCAAATTAAATTAGTAGAAGAATTAGGCAAAGAAAGTTTAATTAGCGTTGAAGTTGAACAATCAGACTTAATTATCCGAGCTTTAATCAAAGATAATGGACAAAGGAAAAATGGGGATTATATTTCCTTAGCCTTCCCCGAAGCTAATATTCATTGGTTCTATTGGGATGGCACAGGTCATGATCCAGACGGAAAACCCTTACTTCCTTATCATCAACGGTATCGTCTTAATCCAAACCCATTTTAACAGCCCTTCGGGCGAGGCAGGAGGGTTTTAAAGCTTTAAGCTATCAATTTTAAAAGGGGGTATCTCAAGCAGATTTGGTCTAAATCCCCCTCTAACTGGCCTCCTGCCTCCTGCCTTTCAACTCCTGCCT
>JASJDW010000110.1 GCA_030064955.1 Crocosphaera sp. | reverse complement strand
AACATTGCCTCCATGATTTAACCAAAGTTTTGTAGTAAAACCATTACCTGTTGATAGCGAAACAAAATAATCATTGTTAGTATTAGCAACAACAATATCGGATTTTCCATCATTATTGAAATCAGCAATTTTCCATTGATGCTGCCAAAGATGATCACCATGATTTAACCAAAGTTTCATCGTGAAATTATGTTGATTATTTTTAAGCTGTTCAGGATTCTCTGTCCAAAAATTATTATATTGATATAACAACTCATCAAGTTTTTGAGTTAATTCTTGTGAATAAGAAAAATCAACAAGTTTATTTTTTAGTAAGTTAATAGCTTCAATAATATAATCTTGTGCTAAATCATAACTATCCCAATTTTGATTATTTATATGAGTTGAAGCAATCAAAAGTTTTTGTTTCGCTGCTTGTAAAATACTATACTCCTCTTCTAACCTAGTTAAAGTTGAAATATGATCAATTTTTTCAGACAATAAATTAACCTGTTGTTGCTGAGTGGTTAAAACAGCGATCGCTTCTTCTAAACTATCAACCGACTCCCCTAAAGCATCAGCATAATTAACCTGCGCTTCTTGACGTGCGATCGCTTCTTGTAACTGAATTTTATCTAATAAATAATCCCCTTCTGGATCTGCTAAATTATCTTCTATATAACTCTCTAATTCATTAACTGCTTCCGTGCGTTGTTTAGATAAATTCCAGACATCAACCGTCAACTGATGAGACTCTTGTAAATTCTCTAACCAAATAGCAGATAAATTCTCAATTTCTTCTGCTAATTCTGCACCTAAAATAACATAACCTTCAATACTATCTGCTTCTAAAGCAAGTGCTACCGCATCTTCTGACGCTGCTTGAGACTGTAAAGAAGTCAATCTTTCTGAGAGTATTTCTTCCCCTTCCACTGCTAAATATTGTTGCCATAACTTGACAACTTCGGGGGTATCTTCATCAATATTCCAATCTAAAAACCCTGTTACATCTTTCGTTAATAAATAAGCATTAATTGTTTCAAAATCAGTTAATGCTGTCTCTGCTAAGGTTTCAGCTGCTTGTAACTCCTGTAACTCGTTTTGTAAATCAGATAACCTTTGATTGGCATTATTAACAATGGTTTCCTGTTCAATAATTTCCTGATTATTTAACCTCTCCAAATCTTCTGTTTGCTGCTGTATTTGTAACTTAACAGACTCTAATTTTTGAGTAGTATCTAACCCACTCAAGGATAATAATTCTTTATGTAAGGAATATCTCAAAATGTGAGCATTTAACTCTCTTTCTAAAACATAGATTTGTTGATCATTACTATTCACATCTTGACGAATTTGTGCTATTTCTTCCTCTGTATCAAAAATATCTTGTTTAATCTCATCAACCTTAGCTTGAATAACTGATTTTTCCTTATCCGAAAATTTTTCAATAGATTCTTTTTGTCCCTCAAATATCTCAATATCTCTGGCTAAACCAGTTTTGTCTGCTAATAATTTTTGTAATCTTTCCTCTTCAACTCGATAATAATCATCAGCAAGCTTTAAACTCTCTCCAATGGTTTCTATCTTAGAAGCTGTAATAATAATTTTCTTTTGTAAGTCCTCATATTCATCTAAAAAGTTTTGAAAAGCAGCATCAAACGTGGTTCTTAAAGAGTTAATAGCTGTTTGATTCCCTAACAACCCCAAACCAGCTAAAAATACAGTTAAATCATGATGAGACTGGGTTAATAATTCAATGCTTAATTTATTATTCATTATATCAATTTAAACAATTAAAAAAACAAATAAAAAAATATATGTATGTCCAACAGAATTGGATAGGTTTAACAATGAGCTTAATATCATTAAGCCCCTACATAATTAAAAAATATTAGGGAACAAAAACAAGATACAACAAATTAACTTTGTTGAGATTAATTAAAAATTTTACTGATACAGTAACACACTCTTATCAGTTTTTCCAGGTCACTTACGAAAATAATCAGTCAGTAAATATACGGAAAATTGAGAAGCAAATTACCAAGTTTCTGTAAAGTAATAGTCTTTATTTTAAAGATTTAATAAAGAACAATCGCTTAAATGCTGATCAATTCTATATTACATAAATCCCTAATGAACTAACTAATAATCCGTAAAATTACTGATTAAACAGTCAACTATCATTGCGAGGAGGTAAAACCTGTACTTCAATAAAGATTTAAGACTTAATTCTGCCTCCGCAGCTGAAGCCGCGAGGAGCAATAGCGACGTGGCGGACTCTTTATTTTTCTGTTGAGTGTTGTTAGAGATTGCTTCGGGGTATTTTCAATAAAAGTCGAAACGTTACTGTTTATATTCCCCCTAGCAATGACAACCCATAGCAAATACTGGTATTTTTGCCTTTTTGTCAAGAGCAGCTTTACAATCGTTTACGCAAATTTAGTACAATTGCTCAAAAAAGTTTCTATTTTTCTAGGAAAAGAGGGTCTTTGTCGCGATCGCTTACTAACCTGCAACGAACAACTGGGAATATTGACTACTATTTTAAAAGTAGACATACATACTGTAGATTTTCATTCTTATCCATCATACCACAAGCCCGTAACTTCGTTACTTATTGATAATTATTTTCATACATTGCGTAATGTTAAGGAGAACAAAATTTTTTATTTTATATAAAATTGTGATTTTTAATAAAATTTACTTATATTTATTAAGGGTAAGGTGAGCAAAAGGTAAAAACATGAGAGGATGAATAGAAATAGGTTGAGTTTTCCCCACCCTACAAATTAATTAATATTTTGCCATTCTTCAGCTTCAGTAAATAATTTGAGATGCTTAATATTAGTGGTACTGACAACAATATATCTACCTGGAAACTTGTTAACTAATAATTGCCAATGAGCAGCAATGATGATATCAATATCTAACGAATTATTTGCTGCGGTTGGGGTTCCTTGTAAACGAGAAATTGACCATATTTCTGAGGCCATATTAGCGACTTCTTCATCAACAATTAAAACATCAATAAATTGTCTTAAATTGTTAACTTGTTGTAGTCCTTCAGAAGTTCCCCCCTGTTTAACTGATAAAATTAAACTTCGTTTTAGTTCATAAAAGCAGAGGGATGATGAAACAAAATAAACCCCTCTTACTAATAAACGCTCAAACCAAATTTGACAAGCTAAGGACTCTCCCTCTTTTTTAGGATTTGATAACAATCCTAAGATATTGGTATCTAAAAAAACTAACATAATTGAAAACTATTAGGAAAAGAATTTTCGTGAGCGATTTTCATCAATAATCTTTTTCACCATTTCCCATGTTTCCTCAGCTTCTTTGAGTTCTTGTTCACTCATTTTTGAGACTTTTTCCCTCCATTTACGCATCATTTCGATTCCTTCTTGGTTAATTTTAATTTGCTCTTCTCTGGTTCGTCCATAATGTTTCATTTCCGGGGGTAATTTACCCACAGGTTCGGGATATTCTTCGTGATCGAGACTTGAATGGGGTTTATGTTGCATCGTTAATCACCTTTAATAAAGTTCGTAGGGGCATAATATTATTGTTTACCTATAGTGATTATATCACAGACAAATTAAGGAGATTTAAACAAGGGTTTTCCGTCAGGCGATCGCTTGATAGTTCCATCTTCATTTTTATCAGCTTCTGCAAATAAATAGTTACCTTTATCATCTTTTTTCAAAGATAATTTATCCCCTAAACGTTCATACAAAGGAGGACAAAAGATAGGAATTCCTTGATGTTCGATAATGTTATTATTTTCATCTAATATCACGGGACAAACTACTAATTCTCCTAAGTCATTAAATACCCAATCTTGCGTCTGAGGATCTCGTAAAGGGGTAGAATAAATAGGTAAACCGTTACTACTTTTTAAACTCTCTCCTAACTCATTTTTAACTGGGTGTAAAAACACCTGTTTTCCTTGAGGGTTAATAACGGGTTGTTGTGTTTTAGGGTCTCGCAAAGGAATCATCCCAGGAGTCGGTATTTTAACCGCTATATTTTGAGATGTAGGGGTTTGCAACTTGGGTAAATCTTGGTTACTGATGTCATAATGTTGGCTGTATTGAATGGCTGCTTTTTTAAAGCCAAATTTTTCAAGTAACTTCTGAACTCCAGTTTGTTCAATGCTAATGAGTAAATCAAGATCACTAATTTTAAGTTCTTGAGCAAAAGCGATCGCACTTTCAACTAATAACCCAATGGCTTCAGGTTTGCGGTGTTGCGGTTGAATATACATTCCGATCGCTCCACCGATACGACGAGGTAAAAAAGGGCTATCATTAATATTTTCGTAGTCTAAACTAGGGGTTTCATCATGAACATAAGTAATTGACATACTCCCGTCGACGGAGTCGAGGGATTCTAACACCTCACGATGCTAGTTTTCTGCTTCTTCCTGTGCTAACTAGAGTATTGTGACCAATACTCCCCGTCGCTTCCAGTCCACAGACATTTTTGGGTCGGAACGCCTCTGAGGTTTCCTCAGAGGACGCAAGCCGACCCGCCACGCTATGCCCTAGCGCAAAGATTCCACGATTCCTTATTTCTTGAGAAGCGGCTACATCTCTTGTAGTTGTGTACTCACACTCATGACAGTGGTGAACTCTGACATCTAGAGTTTTCTTTCCTGTATGTGAACCACAGTTGGGACAGGTCTGCGATGTGCCGTCTTTATTTACCTTGGCAAAATAGACATCCCGACGAAAGCATACCCACTCTAAGATATTTACAAACTGTCCAAAGCCAGCATCAGCACTATGTTTTGATAGTATCCCCCTTTGCCAAGCGACAAAGTTGATGTCTTCTACAAAGATCATGCCCACACCATCACAAAGATGATGAGCTAACTTAAAATGCCAGTCTTTGCGAGTGTCAGTTATCCGTTGATGTAGCCTAGCTATTTTCTGGTTTAACTTGTGTCGATTATTTGACCCTTTTTGCTTGTTGTTCAACCTACGTTGCAGTAATTCAACCTTGCGCTGTAAAGTCTTCAGAAATCTGGGACGTTTAATCTCTTCACCGTCGGAAGTAGCCACAAACTTGTCAAATCCTAAATCTAATCCCCTTGGATAACCATGAGGCATGGGACTAGGAATATCAACATCTAACTGTAGTGACAGAGCTACAAAATAACCAGATGCTTTTCTAACCACCCTAGCTTGTTTGACTTCAAACCCATCAGGAATCGGTCGAGATTGCCTCCATTGAACCCATCCTAGTTTCGGAAGCTTAAGAGCATCATTTCTTAGTGGTTCTTTTCCTAGCTGTGGAAAGACAAAGGAACGCAGACGATACTTGTTCTTAAAGCGAGGGAAACCAAAGCCTCTGGCTCTCATGTCATCCCAAGCTCTGTCCAAAGTTCTTAAAGTTTGCTGAAGAACTTGAGAATGGACGGTCTTTAACTCAGGATATTGCTTTTTAGCATCGGTTAGTTGCTTGGCTTGCCTATGGTAATCTGGGAAAGGCTCATCAACAGAAATGATATATTCAGATTGGAGGGAGCAACCGTTTACAGGGGACTTACGAGAGGCACACCAGTCTTTACGCTGCCGTAGCGCAAAGTTCCAGACAGAACGACAGACATCTAGAGTTTGCTCAATAGTGGCAACCTGTTCAGGAGTTGGCTTTAGCTTATATTCGTAAGTCATGGTTAGCATCGTTCTATTTTAGCTTACATAAGTGTTTTTCGTGTGTAAAACTTTCTTAAGGAAGCTAAAATAGGTTTATATATTGGTCGGATTTTCCCGCCCTTAGACGCGCGAAGCACCCCGTCGGTAAAACTGAGGGTCTTCAATCCGACATTTTGAGATAAGACAAAGAAAGACTGGGATGAAATCGAAAAGGTTTGGGTTGATAGAGACATCTCTGCTGCTATCAATCTTAAAAGAGTCGGGCTGGAACTGTTCCCGACGCTAAATCGCCGTAGTGGGAAAATTGTATCTTCTAAGACTCATAGTACCACGAAGGAAGTTCTGGCAGTCCTCAAGGGGATACCAGAAGCTTGCGCTCTATCCTCAGATGAGCGCAAGTAGTTCACAAAGAGATAGGGTGTCTGTTGAAAGATTCTCAACTCTCCCGTGATACCATAGTAATCTTACAGGGAAAACCATTACGAGATATTTCATGGCTATCAAAACTCCCGACTGGGTGAAGCACGCCGTTTTTTACCAAATTTATCCCGATTCCTTTGCGAGAAAGGTTCCTCCTCATCAAAAATGGTTATTAGACGTTCCCTTAGAAGACTGGGACGCACCCCCAACCTTTCAAGGATACAAAGGGGGCAACCTCTGGGGAGTCATTGATAAATTAGATTATTTACAAGATTTAGGGGTAACAGCCCTTTATTTTACCCCTATTTTTCGCTCTGCTAGCAACCATCGCTATCATCCCCAAGATTATTATGCCATCGATCCCCTCTTGGGAGAACGAGAAGCTTTCGATCAATTATTAAAAACTGCCCATGATAAAGGATTTAAAGTTATTTTAGATGGCGTATTTAATCATGCTAGTCGGGGCTTCTTTTTCTTCAACGATATACTAGAAAATGGACCCAATTCTCCTTGGTTAGATTGGTTTAAAATCGAAGGATGGCCCTTATCTGCTTACGATGGCAATTTTCCTGCTAATTATGTGTCGTGGATCGATTATCGTGCCTTACCCCAGTTTAACCACAACAATCCAGGGGTGAGAGAATATATTATGCAAGTGGGAGAATATTGGTTAAAACAAGGCATCGACGGTTGGCGGTTAGATGTTCCCGACTGTGTGAAAGCGGAAGGATTTTGGGAGGAATTTCGAGAACGGGTGAAAGCGGTTAATCCTGAAGCCTATATTGTTGGAGAAATCGCTTTTGATGCCAGTCAATGGCTAGATGGTAAACAATTTGATGGGGTGATGAATTATCCCTTTGGTCGTCTAACGGCAGGGTTTATTATTGGCGATCGCCTTGATAAAGAGACCATTCCCCATTTTTATGAACCCTACGAAACCCTCGATGCTGAAGGATATGCCAAAGGAATTGAGGAATTATTAGCCCGTCATCCTTGGGAAATTCAATTAACCCAGTTAAACTTACTCGATAGTCACGATACCCCTCGATTTTTGAGCATTGCAGGAGGCGATCGCACCTTAGCCAAGTTAGCTACATTATTATTGTTTACCTTTCCTGGAACTCCTAACCTATTTTATGGCGATGAAATTGGTATTGAAGGTAGTCACGATCCCGATGCTAGAAAAGGCTTTCCTACAGAAGATAAATGGGATCAAGATGCCTTAGCTTACCATAAACAATTAATCCAAATCAGGAAACAATATAAAGCTTTATGCACAGGAGAATATCAGACTGTATATGCTCAAGGAGAAGTCTATATTTTCGCTCGTATTTTAGGGGAAGAAGGGTTAATTATTGCAGTAAATAATGGAGAAGAAACAGCAAAAATTGCTGTTACTGATTTTAAAAAAATCCCTGCAATTCTCCAAAATAAACCGAGTAATCTTGTGTATGGAGAAGGAAGTATTAAGTGGGATAACAAGCAGTTAAATTTAACCATTCCCTCTCGTTGTGGCTTGATATTAGCGTAAACATTCGTTCAAACGAGACTCACTTTTTGATGCTAGGAATTCATGGTTTTTAGCTTTGAGTAAGTTAAGAGCATAAACAAGTAATATAAGCTGATGGCTGATATAGCATTTCCTGGACTCATGAGGTACACCTAATATTCAACTCCTGCCCTCCCGAACTCCTAACTCCGAACTCCTAACTCCTAGAACTAGAAGAGTTTGTACCTCACAAGTATGGGAACTGCTATAGCTGAATGCTTACATATTAGCTGATTAATTACGTAAAACTTATCTATGGAAGAACTGAGAAAACGCCTAAAAGAAGATATGGCCGATGTTAATTGGACTGATCTTAAACCCCATGCCCAAAGAGATGCTGTGATTGTTGTTAATGGAAACTTAAACTTATTAGATGTAGGGGTTGCCATAGCCCAAGATGATAAGATAGCGGTTGAACATTGGATTACAGAACAACTAATTAGTAAACCATCTAATCAACAATTAAGCGACTGGAATATCAACCCCACTCAATTATTTAAAACCTTAATTGTACAACCATTTGTTTTAGTTCAAATCAGTTAAGACTAAAATTGAGGGGCTTGCGCCCTCACCTTTTTTGGTCAAAGATGGACTGATATTGCCATAACGAAGGAGAGTTAGCCGTGTTTGGGTTAAAGCAGCGATCGCCATTTATCAAGTTTCTATCCAGTTCAGTCTTAATTGGTCTTCTCAGTTGGGGGTTAGTAGGGTGTAGTGATCGCCTAGAAGCCTCTTCCCCTCTTCGAGAACCTTCTCCCGTTCCTGTGACCACCAGTAAATTAACAGAAGTTGCGCCACCGTCAGCCATTCAAGAACTCAAAGAGGTTTTAGCCCAATATCATCCTCAAGTAACCATTATTAGTCCCAAACCTCAGCAAATGTTCTCAGAAACCAATGTTTCTGTGCAACTAGCGGTGAAAGATTATCCCTTGTTCAAAGACGAAACCCTAGGACTTGGACCCCATCTACATCTGTTTGTGGATAATGAACCCTATCGGGCTGTTTATAACGTTGATGAACCGATTATTTTAGAAAATTTAACCCCAGGAACCCATACCCTTAGAGTATTTGCCTCTCGTCCTTGGCACGAAAGTTTTAAAAATGAAGGGGCTTATGCACAAACCACCTTTAGTGTGTTTACGGAAACAGAAGATAACTCCCCGTCTTCAAATCTTCCTCTTTTAACATATAGTCGCCCTCAAGGAAGTTACGGGGCCGAACCCATTATGTTAGATTTCTATTTAACCAATGCACCTTTACATTTTGTCGCTCAAAGGGATCCCGATGATGATATTGTTGATTGGCGCATCAAAGCTACCATTAATGGGGAAACCTTCTTAATTGATACGTGGCAACCCATCTATTTAAAAGGGTTTGAACCAGGAAAAAATTGGGTACAGTTAGAATTTATTGATGAACAGGGACAGGAAGTTAATAACGCTTTCAATGATACCGTTAGAGTCATTACCTATGAACCCAAAGGAGAAGATACCCTTTCAAAACTGGTACGAGGAGAACTTGCTGTTGAGGTGGCGCGTTCCATTGTTGATCCCAATTATGTTTATGTCTTAGAACCAGAACCCACTGAAGAGAACATTCCTTCTGAAACCGTTGAAGAAATTATTGAACCAGAAGAACAACCTCAAGCTTCTACTGAAACCGTTGAAGAAATCATCGAACCAGAAGAACAACCTCAAGCTTCTACTGAAACTGTTGAAGAAATTATCGAACCAGAAGAACAACCTCAAGCGTCTGCTTCTAAACCCGTCACCCTTCCTAGTTCCGAAAGTATCATAGAAGAAACAGAAAACTTAGAACTTGAACCTTCTGTTCCAGATACGGTGACAGAAGAAATAGAAAACCGAGAACCCGAAATTCCCAACCTTTCATCCCAAACCGTAACCTCCTCTAGTTCTCAAAGCAGTACAGAAGAACCAGAAATTATAGTAGAACCTGTAGAACCAGAAGAAGTTATCAATGATGACATCCCTTCTCAAGACTTATCAACAACAGTGACACAAGATCCCTTAACAGTAGAGTCTGAACCTCTTAATCCCTCTTCTCAAGAGGTTCCTAAAGCAGAAAAAACCCAATGGAGGGACAATTTCCTCAATTTCTTCAAAAAAATTGATTTAAGTCCTGTTATGAACTTTATTGATCAGATTAAAGCTAAGTTAGGCCAATAAGAAAAGAGGAGATTTATTGACATCCTCCCTCGTTGAAAACGAGGGATTCCAAAGACTCACGACTTTGGTTTCTGTTTCATAGCACCAGCCTTCCGAGATTTACTCTCATCGGGTCTTACGGTCGCTCCACAGACTAACACTGCTAGCCCAGCAGCTAAAATATTTTTCCCCGCATTGATATCACGATCAATGCCTTTAGTACCACAGCTAGGGCAATCCCAACTACGAAGGTTTAATGGCAACTTATCCATCACGAACCCGCAATGGTTACATCGTTTGCTACTAGGGAAAAATCGGTCAATTTTGACCAGTTTTCGCCCATACCAATCGCACTTATATTCAAGTTGACGAAAAAACTCACCCCAAGAAGCATCGCTAATACTTCGAGCCAACTTATGATTCTTGAGCATATTTCTAATTGTCAAGTCTTCAATAGCAATCAAGCTATTTTCTTGAACCAGACGAGTAGTCAACTTGTGCAGAAAATCGGTACGAGCATCTTTAATTTTGGCGTGTATACGTGCCACTTTAAGTCGTGCTTGCGAGCGGTTACTAGAGCATGATTGTTTTCCGACTCAGTTCCTTTTGCGCGACTTTAAGCTTTTTGTAGAGCCGATTGAAATGCTTTGGGTTGGATATTTTCTCACCGTCGCTGGTACTAATCAAACTGGTTACACCAGCGTCAATACCAACTTGTTTAGATGTTGGTGGCAACGCCTCAATAGTGTAGTCATCAACCAACAGGGAGACAAACCAACGTCCAGATGGTTCGAGCTTCACTGTAACAGTAGAAGGACTACAGCCATCAGGCAAAAGCCTAGACCAAACTATTGGCAATGGTTCTTTGCATTTAGCAAGCCACAGATTACCATCTCGGTATTTAAAAGCCGACTTGGTAAACTCAGCCGAACCACCATTGCGCTTGGCTTTAAACCTTGGATACTTCGCTCTTTTGCTCCAGAAGTTAGCAAAAGCCTTTTGCAAATGTCTTAGGCATTGCTGCAATGGTACACAGCTAACCTCGTTGAGAAAGTCAAGTTCTTCGGTTTTCTTCCAATCAGTCAAAAGACTAGAACTTTCCTTGTATTGGACTCTTTCTTGTCTTTCGTACCAAGCTTTGGTTCTAGCGTCGAGAGCTTTGTTATAGACGAGCCTGACACACCCCATTGTCCGTCGCAAGAGGTTTTCTTGCTCGGCATTTGGGAAAAATCGGTACTTGTAAGCTCTTTCAACCATAGCTCACATTTTATCACACAAAATGTAAACAACACAATTGGAGGTCGGGCATTCCTGAGTGCCTGTCGCCTGGGGAAACCCCAGGCGTTTATACGGCACGTCCCATCGGTAAAACCGAGGGTCTCCTACCCGAAGAAAAGATGACTGTCTCCTGCCTCCGTAAATTATCCTCAAAATCTTGACCAAAAAATCAGGGGTTCAAGCGGAGCCGTTTACGGCGCACAGTCTAAATTATGCTATAATAAGCCAAGTTAGCCCAGTACAGGTAGGATTCGTCGGTACTACCATTGAATCTACGACGTAAAGCGATACTGGTAACGGAGGAGCGAACAACCTCCCTAAAAACGTATGGGTTCTACAGAATAGCGAAATCCAGAAAAGTCAACTAATTCCAGTAAAGTATCCTGGGGCGTAGGATAACTCTAGGTTTGTATCCTAGTACGCTTGGGGAGATAAGCCCTCTGGGGCTACCTAAGTTAAGCTCGATATTTAGTAGTGTTCTACGAATATTTGGTTTAAGTATTGCCGTAAGGATAGGTAGCTTAAAGGTGTGTCGCTGAACCAAGAATCTCCGTCCGTTTACGGAGGAGAGCGTCAAACTTATAAAAGGATAGTTAAAATTCCGAGGCTCTTCTTGGGAACTAAACTATCCTGAAAGGTGTCAATAGACAATTTACTCAATATAGTTTACCCAATTAGGTTGGAGTGAGGTCATCGTGTTTATGAAACACTCACATATATTTGCAGGATTAGCTCTTGGCTTATCCCTATTGGGGATTTCTCCTGCTCAAGCTGAACCGACTCAAGAGGTTCTCATCAGTCAATTGGCTGGCCATGAACTTGAAGATCCCATCGATGTTTATCGTCAAGAATGGTTAGACTTTAAATTCAATGATTATATCATTGGTCGCATTCGTGGCGTTACCGGAGATGTAGCTCAAATTCAAATCATTTCTGCTGGTAATCAGAAAGATGCTCATGTCAGAGTGAATCATGACGTAGGCTTTACCACCGGAGAACGGGATGTTTGGCACGTAACTGCTCAAATGCCTCATTTATGGCCCAATCTTGTGGCTGGTTCTGATGTCATCATGAGAGTTGAAGATGGCAAATTCGTTATCGTCAGCGATAAGCGTTCCTACTACCGCTCACAACAAGCTTATGCTCGTCCTTATTGGGTATCTCGTTTAGATTTACGAGAAGTTCCTGAAGTTGTACGGACAAACATTAGCTGGGAACGTCCCGACGTAAGTTTACCTCCTTTAGAGGAAAATCAAGCTGAAATTGCGCCTCCTCCTGAACCTGTTCCTGGTATGTGGTAAGGTTGATTCGATCAGGGAGTTAGAGAATTTGGTGACAAGAGCAAAATTTAATTATTGGTAAAATAAAGGCGGTACTTGCGAGAAAATTGTTGAGTACCGCCTTTAACTTTAAATGGTAAGCATTCAGCCATCAGTGTTCAGCGTTCAGCTTTTGAAAGGTTATAAAAGGCGATGTCATATTTGACTATATTCTTATGAACTATAAGCTGATACCTGAGTGCTAATAGCTGAATGCTTACCTTTAATGATGAAGATAAACATCCCGTTGCGGAAAGGGAATAGTAATTCCTTCAAGATCAAATTTCTTTTTAATATTTTCTGTGAGAGTATATTTAACAGGTAAATAATCAGGAGAATTAACCCAAGGATAGACATAAAGATTAACACTATTATCTCCTAATTCTCCTACCCAAATCACTGCTGCCGGCTCAGATAATACCCGTGATTCTTCTTCTAAAACTTCTGTGATTAATCTTCTCGCCTTATCGATATCATCGCTATAACTAATTCCAATCACTAAATCAATTCGTCTCTGGGGTTTAGTATAGTAATTAATAATATTATCTTCAATTAACTTTGCATTAGGAATGATCACTAAGTAATTATCTAATGTTCTCAGCGTTGTCGTGAAAATTTGGATGGATTCTACATACCCTTTTACCCCCGCAACCTCAATTAAATCATCTACTTTAAAATAACGGAAAACCACTAATAAAATTCCTGATGCAAAATTAGATAAAGATCCCTGTAATGCTAATCCAATTGCTAAAGCAGAAGCTCCTAAAATTGCTACAATAGAAGTTGTTCTAATGCCTATTTGAGCTAAACTCATTAATATAAATATGCTAATCAAACCTGCATAACTCAGATTACTAATAAAAGAAATAACTGTTGAATCAAGATTCGTTTTTTTGAGTCCTTTGATAATCAGCTTATGGATTCGCTTAGTCAACCAAAAACCAACAACAAGAATAATAACGGCGAAAAAAAATCGAACAATAAAAGCAATGGCTAATTGAATTAGTTTTTCTGAATCAACCAAGAAAAAATTACTATTATTCATTACCAAAAGATTGAATGATTCTAATAATTATATAATAAAAAGTCACCCCATCAACTTTTTACTTTTTAGCTTACACTAATTACTTCTTTAAACGAAAAACATTCAAAGCTTGAGATAATAGTTTAGGCTGAGAAAAATTATCTTTAAATTTCTTAAATTCTCCTGCATCAAACCAAATACCTTGACATTGAGGACAGGTTTCATACCAAATAGGATGTTTATCGAGATCAAACATTTTTATCATTGAAATATCACAACGGGGACAAGGAATAGGAGTGTCTAACACTTCTTTCTGATTTTCCTGATCTAGTTTTCCAATATCAATGTTTTCTGAACCCCTAAGCTTTTTGAGATTTTCAGCTTCTGAAAAGTCAAACCAAATACCATTACATTGACAACAGCGATCAACTTCGATATCCTCATACATAACGGGTTCTAGTTTTCCTTGACACTTAGGACATCTTAATACCTTCATAGCATTTTTAACTTTTTCAGGGTATGAGAATTGTATCAAATCTTTTTAATTATACTTAAAAATTTTAGGCTTATTTTAGTTTTTAACTATGACTAAACCCTCAAAACGAATCATTGGTTTAACAGGAGGAATAGGAACAGGAAAAACAACGGTTTCTCATTATTTAGCCACTGTTTGTCATATTCGGGTTTTGGATGCGGATAGTTATGCTAGGGACGCTGTTGAGAAAAATTCGCCTATTTTACAAACCATCAAGGAAAGATATGGACGAGACATTTGTTTAGATAATGGGGAATTGAATCGTAAAAAATTAGGTGATATTATTTTTAATAATTCGCAAGAAAAACGATGGGTAGAAAGTCAAATTCATCCTTATGTTAGGGAGAAATTTAAACAAGAGATGGAAAAATCTCAAGAGAAGATTATTGTCTTAGATATTCCCTTACTATTTGAATCCCAGTTAACCCATTTAGTCACAGAAATTTGGGTCGTTTATTGTTCTTATGAACAACAATTACAACGACTGATGACTAGAAATCATTTAACCGAAGAAGAAGCGATCGCCCGCATTAAAAGTCAGTTACCCCTTGAAGAAAAAGTTAATCAAGCTGATGTTGTTCTTGATAATTCTTCTACATTAGAAGCATTGTATCAGCAAATTGATCAGACATTAAAAAATGGTTAGTGGTATATATACCAGTTCCCATACTTGTGAGGTACAAACCCTTTTAGTTTTAGGAGTTCGGGAGTTCGGGAGTTCAGAAGTTGAATACTAAGTATACCTCATGAGTCCAGAAAATGCTATAGTCAGTCTAAATGAGTTATGAAAATTTTTTGTTTCCTGTTCCCTCCCCTCAAAAACTATAAATCCTTATCATCGAAAGTGACTCTCATTTAAACGAATGCTTACTGCTTTCATCTCTTAGCTGAACGCTTAACCCTGACGGCTGAATGCTTACAGAGGTGCTAATAACTTGCTATAGTATTTTATAGTCTACTGTTCCCTAGCAAGTAGGGGAATATCTTCTTTTTCTGCTTCTAATTTTGGAGTTAAATATAGGTTTTGTAACAAAACTCCGGCTCCAGCAACCCAAGGAGGAAGAATTAAAGCTCCTAAAATTCCTAACAATTGAACCCCACTTAAAACTGCTAACAATTGATACAAAGGAGAAACATTAACCGAGGAACCCACTAACAAAGGATCAAGGACATAGGTTTCTAGATTTTGAATAATTACAAACAGTAAAAGTACCCAAAAAAATAGCCAACCCCCTTGAGCAATGGCTACAATTAAAGCAGGAATAGACCCTAAAACTGGACCAAAGAAAGGAATTAAATTAGTGATTCCAGCGATCGTACCCAACCCTAAAGCGAACTCGCCAATTCCTAAAAATTTTAACCCCAAACTAACTGTTAATCCTAAAATAAAAGAGACTAATAATCTTCCTTGAATATACCCACCCATTCTTTGACTCACTGGTGCGACTTGATCTTTCAATTTTTGATCCCAAGGAACGGGAAATAAACTAACAATACCATTAATTAATTTTTGAGAACCTGATAACATATAACCTGATAATAAAATTGCTAATAAAACGTTTAGCACACCACCGACAATACCCTTAGTTAGTCCACTAACGCCTATTAGCAGTTGTTGACTTGACTTAAATGTCCAAGAAATAATAGATTGTAAATTAAATTGCTTATTGATAAATTCAAGAATTTCTGGTTCTGTAAACCCTTTTTCTGTCATAAATAGTTGGATTTGTTTACCTAAAATTTCTATATATCCTGGCAATTTTTCTAGTAAACGTTGCAATTGAGTAATGATTGTTGGTCCTAACAGTAAGCCTATTCCTGTTAATAATAATAACAGGATTAAATAAACCAAAATAACAGATAACCAACGAGGTGTTCCTATCTTTTCTACGCTTCCCACCAAAGGACTTAGGGTAGATGCAATCACAATGGCAATCATGAGAATAATGATTAATCCTTTTAGTTGCCACAACAATAATAGCAAAAATGCAGCACTACCAATGACAAGTAAATTAGACAAAGAAAGGGCAATTTTTTGTTTAGGAATCATAATTTAAAATATTAATAGGTTCTAAATTATCCGCAGGAGTAAAATTAAAAATTCGAGAATAAAAGTAAAATTCGCTATCTAAAGCATACTTAATATTTTCGGCTTGCCTGAAACCATGTTGTTCCTCTTCAAATGTAATATAAGCAACAGGAATTCCTTTCTTTTTGAGAGAGTTTACCATCATTTCGGCTTGATTAGGAGGCACTACTTTATCTTCTAATCCCTGAAGAAATATCACAGGACAACTTAATTGTTCTGTAAAATGAATAGGCGATCGCTGTTCATAAATCTCTTTTTCTTCGGGATATTTTCCTATTAATCTATCTAAGTAACGGGATTCAAATTTATGGGTATCTTTGGCTAATGATTCTAAATCACTAACACCATAATAACTGGCTCCTGCTTTAAATGTATCATGAAAAGTTAATGCTGCTAAGGTAGTATAACCGCCTGCACTTCCTCCAGAAATAGCTAAGCGATCGCCGTCTACTTTTCCTTCTTTGACTAAATAGTTTGCCCCATTAATACAGTCATTAACATCAACAATACCCCAGTTTTTATCTAACCGTTGACGGTATGCTTTTCCAAACCCTGTACTTCCCCCATAGTTAACATCAAGATACCCAAATCCTCGGCTAGTCCAATATTGAATTTTTAAGCTAAAACTAGGTGTGGCTGCTGCGGTAGGTCCTCCATGACTTTTAACTAATAAAGGAGGTAAGTCTCCATCAGGAAACGTATAATCTTTATTTTGAGGAGGATAATACCATCCATAAGCTGTTAAACTATTTTCTGTGGGAAATTCAATCAATTCTGGCTGGGAAAAATAGCCAGTATCCAGATTAATCTTACAAGAAGATTTTAATACTTTACTTTGACTTAAATCCAAGTCTAAATGAATAACCGCTGTTGGTTCTATAGTTGATGAAGCAAGGAATACAACCTTTTTATCCTGACTATCAAGAGAAGCTATATTACTGTAAGGAACCTCTAAAATACTCAATTGTTTATGAAGTATCTTTAAACTGCCTAAATACCAACGTCCTTCTTGAGTGAATGCACAGATAATTTCCTCTTTTGATGTGAAGGTGTAAGTAGATAATCCAAACACCCAATGAGGGTAAGAAAATTCAGCCGTAAAAGGAAAGATGGGTACGTTATTAACATTAGCTTTATAACAATAAAGATTCGACCAACCTGACTGATCACTCACATAATATAATTGACCGTCGGGTGACCATTTTGGTTCGTTAACAGCCTCATTTATGTCCCCTGCAATCCATTTTATATCTTTTAATGAACCATCACTTTCAATATTTCCTAACCATAATTTAGTTCCATCCCACGGCATATTAGGATGATTCCAACTTATCCAAGCAAGTTGTTTGCCATCGGGACTTAAACGAGGAGAAGAATAAAAGTCATCTCCTTCTATCAGTGTTATAATCTGTCCTGTTTTAAACTCAATAGAAATAATTTTATTTTGACATTCCCTATCAGTATGACTATGATCTTCACACACACTAATTAAGCGATTATTGCTAGAATCTAAAACAAAATCAGCATAACGACATTGATTTTCAGGGGTTAAAGGTTTGGGATCTTGATGAGGTAACTGTTGATAAAGACGTTGATCTTGATAGTTAACAAAATAAACCACTCCATTACTAACTAAAAAGGAACCACCGCCATATTCATGAACGCAACTGCGAATATTAAAAGGTTGAGGAGTAACCTCAGTAATTTCACCATCAGAACTATATTTAACTAATACATTACGTCCTTTTTCTTGGGGTCTTCCTTCTAACCAATAAATATCATCATTATCGAAAATGACACCCCCTAATTTAATGCTTTTAGCAACAATTAAATCAGACGTAATAGGAGATTTCCAAGAACCAAAAGGAGTTATTATAGGAGATAACATAATAAAGATTTTAGGAGTCAGTATTTACAATGGTGTACGTTAGTTGATGGTAAATCAATTTTAGGGAACGTCCAACCCATAACAAGGGTCAATTATAACTATATTTAACAAGAAAAGCACGGGAGTAGTAACAATGGCTAAAATGCGGGTAGGATTATTATTCGGCGGACGATCTGGCGAACATGAAGTTTCCATTAACTCTGCACAAGCCATTGCCCAAGCATTGCAAACAGGGGAAAATGTGCATAAATATGATATCCTTCCTGTCTATATTCAAAAAAATGGTGTCTGGGTAGCAGGAGACACCGCTAATAAAGTCCTAGAAAGCAAAACCCCTCTCTCCAGCGAAGAGAACGATCCTTCCCAACTATGGCAGTTTCCCCCTGAAGTTCAAACAGTACAAGTGTGGTATCCTATATTACACGGACCCAATGGAGAAGACGGAACCATTCAAGGGTTATTAACCTTAATGCAGGTTCCTTTTGTGGGCAGTGGCGTGTTAGGATCGGCAGTAGGCATGGATAAAATTGCCATGAAAATGGCCTTTGCTCAAGCTGGACTCCCTCAAGTTAAGTATGAGGCGGTTGAGCGATCGCAAATCTGGTCAAACCCCTGTATTTTTCCTAAACTCTGTGACGATATCGAAGCAGCGTTAGGCTATCCTTGTTTTGTTAAACCGGCTAATCTGGGGTCATCGGTGGGTATTGCTAAAGTGCGATCGCATTCTGAACTTGAAACCGCCTTAGATAGTGCTGCCAGTTATGATAGACGCATTGTCATAGAAGCAGGAGTTACGGCCAGAGAGTTAGAATGTGCTGTTTTAGGGAATGATAACCCAAAAGCCTCAGTGGTAGGAGAAATTACTTTTGATAGTGATTTTTATGACTATGAAACGAAGTATACAGAAGGTCGCTCTCAAGTCCATATTCCTGCTGATTTACCTGAGAACATTGTAACTCAAATTAAAGAAATGGCCATACAAGCGTTTAAAACTGTTGATGCTGCTGGCCTCGCTAGGGTGGACTTTTTCTATGTGGAAGAAAGCCAAGAGATTTATCTCAATGAAATTAACACCCTTCCAGGATTTACTCAGTTTAGTATGTATCCTCAACTTTGGAAAGCAACAGGCATTAGTTTTGAGCAATTAGTGGATCAACTGGTGCAATTAGCCTTAGAAAAATAAGTTAGTCGAGAATATAGCAGTTCCCATACTTGTGAGGTACAAACTCTTCTAGTTTTAGGAGTTAGGAGTTCGGGAGTTCGGGAGTTCGGGAGTTCGGGAGTTCAGATGTTGAATATTAGGTGTACCTCCTACTTATATTCAACTATTTATCATTTCCTATTAACAAAGAATTAACTTTTATGAACAAAATCACAATTTGTTCTAATATTTTCGTTAGCCTAGGAACATCAGTGAACTAAGGAATAAGGTTTTCCAGACTTATAGAAGCATAAAAAAATGAGGTGAAAATGAATACTCACTTAGTTGATCCAGCTTCTCAAAAACCTATGGATATTCTCAATCGTAATAGACACGAGAATAGACATGAAAGAAACCTTTATATAGATCAAAAACCACTTTGTCCTTGTTGTTCCTATCCCTTATTGCGTCATATTAGTTTAAATGGGGTTTATTGGTACTGTAGTCACTGTTATCAAAAAATGCCACCCGCTCATAACTAATTTTAGTAAGTGTTCTATACACATTATGGGGAGGACATTCCAAAGTTTTGAAACGTATTTATTTTCCAACAAATTCGATTATCTTTATCCACTTCAATCACCCCTTGTTGTCGTAGTTGTCCCATTAAACGAGTAACATTAACTCTGGTGGTTCCGATCGCACTAGCAATTTGAGCATGGGTTAAAATATAAGGCAACATATAACCCTTTTCTGTTCTTTTTCCTTCTTCTGTTGCTAATAATATTAAAAACCCCATTAAGCGATCAATCGTTCGTTTTTGGGCTAAAATACTCATCCATATCAGTTGAGTTTGATGTTGTTGGCGAAACAATTCTAAGACTTTAATATAGATACTCAAAGAGTCAACTAATTCATGCCAATATAACCAAATAACAGAGGTTTGCTCAATATGGGCTTCAACTCTAGTAATACTACAAAAATGCTCAACAATTTCAAAAGGTTTTCCCGTTCCTAAAATACCTAAAAAAATTTCTTCTATGGGTTCATTCTCTGTTAGTTTGTTTTTTTTATTAATGGAAGCTAAACCTATTAAACGCACAGCACCTTTATTAACAAAATATAATAAACCTGGACGAGTTGGAATAAGTTGATCTTTATGAAAGGTTCGTTGACGATAATGGGAACGTCCCCAGTTATACAATTCTTGCAAATTGTTAAAAGGAGATTCTTTTGAGGGAGTTAATAATGATTCAGAAGACGATATTTGCTGTGATTTATCATTAGAGTAGTGACTCTCTTTTCTTTTCATAAAAAGCCTAACGCTTAAACAATCATTGTTAAGAAGCTTTTATTTTAACTAATTTTACTAAAGATGACAAAAACTAGAGTAATTAACAGTATTTATCCTTTAACCATTAAAATTATTAATATTTCTATTCAGCAACAGTTACAACAATTCCTCGTTACTCAACTGTTGAAGTTAAATACATCAGATTTCACTAATTTTCTGAACAATAATCACTCTATTTCCATATACAGATTACCTAAGATTGATTCGATTACTTACCGTTGTGCGATCGCTTTTCAATTATCTCCTCATTTGTCTCTATCTCCCGTCACTGTAGCACAAAGCATTGTTCGCACCATAGAACAACCCTTAAAGGAGGCAGGAGGGTTATTGAACAAACAAAAAGACTTATGCTTAACCTTTACCCTCAAACTCCTCGAGCGGGGTTGGTTAGACTTTACCCTATGCGATCGCAGTCTCTTTATTTGGTTACGATGTTGGCAACAATTTTCCTATCCTGGAAAAAGGTTCACCCCAAAGTCAGGAAATCATAACAATTTATGGTGTCTTGAATATACTTATGCTCGTTGTTGTAGTTTACTACGGTTAGGAGAACAAGAAGGACTAATAAAGCTTAAAAAAAATCCTTTTCAATTTTATCAATGGTCATTATCGACTTTGCAAGAGATTTCTTGGTCTAGCTTAGTTTTAAATGAATTTGAGCGATCGCTAATTGCTCAAATTATCCTCACTGTTGATCGTTTAGTCAATGATTCAAATAGCAATGAAATAAAATTAGCAGTAGCATTAAGTGAGTCTTTTCTAAAGTTTGAGCGTTACTGTCGCATTTTTGGGGAAACCAGCCGACAAAATCTTCAATTATCTCAAGCAAGACTGGGTTTAGTCGCTATTACACAAATTTTGTTACAAGGGTTATGGTTATCACAAATAGACCAACCACTTCGTAACAGATTGTAAACTGATGTAATAAATCCAAAATAAATCTTAAGTAACGTGACAAAACGCAAACCTTCCTATATATTTATACGTAGTGTGAGGAGCGAACCAGACAAGAGAACCGAGACGAAACACGGAAAGTCGTCGGTTCTCTTTCTGATCTGGGGGTATTGGGGAGTAGGGAGCATTGGAGCAGGGAGAGAATATATAGCATTTCCTGGACTCATGAGGTACACCTAATATTCAACTTCTGCTGGG
>JASJDW010000091.1 GCA_030064955.1 Crocosphaera sp. | reverse complement strand
CTGAGGAGAGAATCGCCTCTGGGTTAAAGGACCAGAAGACTTTAATGTAAGCGAACTCGTTGAATCAGAAATCCTTTCGCAGTGATGTTTGGAGAATCCACGCACTTATAGGGCGTGGAGTATGTCAACTTGGTATCCTTATCAAGTTTCCTAGAAATACCTTGGGATTTACTTCTCAACCTATGAAACTTATTTCCTAAGTTTTTTGAAGATAAAGCGACAGAATACTTATTAGGAGAAGGGATAAAAAAAGACTTTTCTCAGTTTTTTCGTATCACTTAATAAAAGTGCGAAATGTGGGTTAAAATTAATTATTAATTGGTAAAGGCCATCCTAAACGAGTCGGTTGCTCATAAATTTTTTTTAAAGTGTTAATATCCCTAGAAGAAATAGGAATAGATGAATTGACTTGTGAGAAATAAAGGACATCATTTTCTTGTAAACTATGACCCCAAATTCCTAAACCATGACCCAATTCATGACGCGCAGCAGATAAGGTAGCAATTTGGCTTAAACGGGGACTAATTTGTATAATCATTTTATGAAAAAGTTTATTATCTTTAATATAAAATTCGTAGCGAGTTTGCGCGGTTTTTGCTCGAGGAATTTGTAGTTGTCCTGTTTCTGGATCAATTTTTGGATTGATAGGTGGATCAGTCCTTTCTATGATAATATCTGCTAATTCTGCTTGAGTTACTTCTATTATTGGCAGATAATTATTCCACTCATCAATAGACTTTTCAACCCCATTAACCCACTGATTAAAACGACGAGTGGTTGCAGCAGTATCATTAGGATTATCAGGACGATCAAAATAGATTTTGATAGGAAATTCTGACCACAATAAATATCCTCCCATACTGGGTTGAATTTGCTCAAAATAGTCCCCCGAATACGGTTGATCTTGCCATTGATTTAATGGGGTGGGTAAAGGGTGAGTTTTTAGAGGAGGTAAGGATTTTTCTAAGTCTTTTTCTAAAGCAGAAGATGGGGTAATTAGTAATAAAATTAAAAAGATAATGACAAGATAATTGAGGACTATTTTTAAGTCAAACTTATATTTTATTGGTTTGTACATAAATCAATTAGATTAATTTATTTTTTAATCTAGAATCTATTCTAAAATTTAATAAAGTTTAACTTGACGACGATCTAATCTTTTTTTAATCCAGTCAATACAATCATCAGCATTCAAAAATAAAGTTGGTGCAGCAATATTTCTTAATTCATGGGAAGGATAATGATCATAAAAACATCGTTTTCCTTCTTGATGGATAATAATTAATGTATTTTGATAAGTATACCGTTGCTCAAAATAATTATCTTCTTTTAAATTGATGCTATATTGATTGAGATGTTCTTGAGCAATTTCTATGATACCAGTTAATGTATTGAAACAGATTCCCGCAGGATTTTTTGCTTTGTGGAATTCATCATCATAACCTTCTGCTGATAATAAAGCATAGGAATAAATAAATTCTCCACTAACTTTGGCAACAAGAAACGGAATAATTAGATATCCTTGGTAACTCTTGGATCTTTCATAGAGAAAACGAGTCATAATTAACCATCACTTATATTTAATAAATTAAAACAAAACAGTATCAATCTAAGTTGATTGACTATAAATTTCCGAGAGAAATTAAGTAGGTGAGCATAAATAAACGCACAATGTGGGCAATGCTAATTAAAGCTAAAACCAATATCTACAGGTGGTTCTAGACATTGCCCACCCTACAAATGTTTTATGTTTAATTATACCTACTTACTTATTATCTCTAAAACTGACACAATAAGCTAGTTTGTAAGAGAAAATTATAAATTGTTCTTACAAAAAACACAACTCACTCAAAGGTTGCGTCAGGGTTGTTATAAATCTGATAGTATTATCACTATATCAAAAAATGTCCCCTTCGCAAAGACCTTCCTATCATCATTTCCCTAATGGGGATCAATGGATAGGGTGATGATCATTCTGAAAATACAATCAAATCGTAAATTCATCGAATTTAATCACATTAGAATTAGGTTGACGGGTATCAAAGTAATAACTGCTCACCGTTCCTTTTTCTGTATCTAAAATGCTAAACACTGTAATATCATTACTAGCAATATAAGGCAAGGGATTATTGTTTTCATCTTTTAAGGGAGCAATATTCGGAATAATCGGTTTAAGTCCATTAGGATCACCAATTTCAACATAATTTAACGGAGAATAATCAGGGGGAATCGGTCTTTTATTATCTCCTAAATGTGCGCCATAACTATTACCAACATTGGAAGATTCAAGAAAATTAATACCATTAGGACTGATAAAACGGTTCCAAAGATGAGAGTGACCATAGAAAACTAAGTTAACTTTTGCTGTTTCTAAAAGTGGCATTAAATCTCGAATAATATAATCATTTTTTTTGGGATATTCATAGCGAATTTTAGTTATATTGCCATCATTATCATGGGTTATATTTTGGATAGGATCAGTATAGGGTGGAACAATATTGTCTCCCAAAGTATGAGGAGGATGATGAAACATAATAATTTTATATTTTGCTTGTTTAAAAGCTTCACTTTTTAGTTCATTTTCTAACCATTGATACTGTTCACTTCCTTTTTTAATTGGTTTAAAAATATGTTGACCGTAACCCCAATTTTCAGGATTTTCTAAGTCTTTTTCTGATTCTTGATATCTTCCTTTAACATTATTTTCTAAACGAGGAGAACGCCAAATATTAGTAATTTGTAACACCACTAAACGAATATCTCCAAAGGTTACAGCATAATAATGACTATTATTGGATTCTGTTTGAGGAAAGGAAAAAATTTCTTCATAGGTATCTGTATTAAACGAATTATTTATAATCCAATTCTTTTCGATATCAGGATACTGATCAGGATTAAGGTTATCGACTTTTTCTAAGTAGATATTTTGAGCAACTTCTCTAGGAATAGCATCTACAAATTGTTGCGATAATCGTTTATTTTCTGACCATCTTCCCATGACTTCATGATTACCAATCGTTGGAAATAAGGGTGCAGATTGAATTAATTGACCACCGTGATAAACTGTTTTTGTCTCTTCATTTTCTATGGTATAGTTTGCCAATCCTTGGAGACAGGGAAAAAATGCGCCACCGTCTTGATCATCAAACCATTCTGAAGCGCGATCGGGAATATTAACTAAATCACCAGCAAAAAAAATAGCATCAACTTCGCCAATTGTTTCTACCACTTTTTGTAAATTAGCTGCTACCATTGGCTTTAATTGATGGTCAGAGGTCAATAAAATCTTTAAAGGAATTTCAGTTTTTGGAGAAGGGGTTAAAGAAAAAATATTACTTTCAATTTGATTATCGTCAATAATACTAATAACCTTATAAGGTATTTTTTCTCCTTGATTTAATCCTGTAATTTCGCCTTCATGTCGCCAGATAGTTCGTCTCGTTGTCTCAGAATAATCACCCTTGACCTTTGATTGTTCATCTTCTCGAGTTCGACTTAATTCAGTGGTTTGAGCAATAACCGTTTTGTCTAAATTATGTCCATAAATAATCTTATGGTTGACTCCAGGAAATTCAGTAAACCAAACAACTTTAACCGATGATGTTGTAGGAAACTGTAAAAAAGGATCCGTTAGTAAAGAAGAAGCAGAATTAGAATGAATAGAAGACATTTGTATAACGAATAAAAAAGTTAGGAGAAATAGTACAGTAGGAATAATTTTCAAAAAATTCAAAAGTTTCAACGTTTTAACTCAATCTTAAACAGCAACAATAATAAAGTTGTGATTCACTTCTATTGAACAAATGAACTAAGCAAGACCCTAAAAACATGATTATTTATCTCTAGAAAGCAATGATAATTAACGGTTTCAGAGTTTCAGAAGATAAGATAGGTTACAGATAAAGATAAGCTTGCTAAACTAAATTAGATAACTAATGAATCTACCCATGAAGATTCTTGTAATTTCATCCCTTTTTCCTTATCCACCAATACAGGGAAAAGCCCAGGTGAGAACCTTCTCCATACTCAAACATCTTAATACAAACTATGACATTACCCTAGTTACTCAGGAACCCGAACAAGTCCTAGAAGAAGATATTGATGCACTACAGCAGCACATTAGTGATTGTATTGTATTTCCTGCTGTCACTAATCAAGATAGTAGCAAAGGGTTCCTAGAAACCGCTAAACAACTAGGGGTGTTTGTACAACAAGGAACACCACCCGGTATTTTCTCTCATTATTCTCCTGACATTCAAGAATGGTTAGATCAAGCCATTACATCGGGAAAATTTGATATTTTATTATGTGAAGGAAGTGTTAATGAAATCTATGTGAGACCAGAATGGCAAGAAAAAATTCCTACCGTTATTGATATCCATCGCTCCGTCTATGGAATGTATAAACATCAAATTGACACCCATTCTAACGATAATGGATTGCGGGATCAATTAAGTTTACCCTTATTACGTCGTTATGAAAAACAATATTGTCATAAATTTGCTGCTGTTATTGTGGCCAACCAAACGGAACAACAAATATTGAAAAATTTAAAAATAGAAGTCCCCATTACCCTCGTTCCCAACGGATTAAACTTACAAGTGTTCCCCAAACGTCCCAACAACCAATCAGGACACCGCATCACCTTTGTCGGTGCGATGAATAAACCAGCTAATATTGATGCTGCACGGTTTTTTAGTTTAGAAGTTTTTCCCAAAATTCTTCAACGCTATCCCGATGCAACCCTTAATTTAGTCGGTAGTCGTCCTGTCCCAGAAGTCTTAGAATTAAATGAATTACCAGGGATCACGGTTACAGGACAGGTTCCTTGTGTTCTTGACTATCTTCATAACACCACCGTATCTGTCATTCCCATTCGTAAAAGTGTAGGGACAAAAATGCGAACCCTCGAAGCATTAGCGACAGGAACCCCCTTAGTCGCTAGTGATTACGGTTTAGAAGGATTACCGGTTGATGGACCAGGGGTTCCCTTAGTAGCCATGAGAGCTAATAATGTAGATGAATACGTCTATGCAGTGGGTCGTCTGTTTCAGGATGCCAAGTTGCGGGAAAAATTATCCCACAATGGACGAACTCTCGTAGAAAATGAATATACTTGGGAACAAATGAGTCAACGCTATGAACAAGTATTGCTAGATACTTATAGTAAATTTACCTCCTGAAATGGTTAATCTCCTGTCTTAATTATGCCTAATCCTCAAATTGCTGCTATTATCTGCACTCATAACCGCGATCGCTATTTAGGTGATGCCATTACCAGTCTTTTGGCTCAAGAGGGGGTCAATTATGAAGTTCTAATCGTTGATAATGGCTCCACAGACAGTACAAAAGAGGTGGTTGAACCATTTTTATCAAATTCCCAAATTAGGTACGTTTACGAGCCAATTCTGGGGTTATCCGTTGCTCGCAATCGAGGAGCAACAGAAACCAGCGCGCCGATTTTAGCCTATCTTGATGATGATGCTGTTGCTTCTCCTGGATGGTTAAAGGTGTTGGTAGACGCTTATGATCGCAATGAAAAATTAGCGATCGCAGGGGGTAAAGTTACTTTAATCTGGCCAGACAATATTACCCCTCCTACTTGGATTTCTGAAGGATTAGCTGGATGTTTAGGGGCGTATGATTTAGGGGAAAACACGGTTTCTATTACCAATCCTCAACTCACTCCACGAGGATTAAATTATTCTCTACGACGGTCATTTTTAGAAAAAATAGGGGGTTTTGATGCTAATTTAGGTAGAGTGGGCAAAAAACTTCTCTCTAATGAAGAGTTATTTATGACAGAATTAGCCTTAAATCAAGGATGGGAAGTGGCCTATCTTCCTGATGCACTGGTTGCTCATAATGTTGCCCCAGAAAGACTGCAACGGAGTTGGTTTTTACGACGTAGTTGGTGGCAAGGGGTGAGCGAATGTTATCGAGAAGAAATTGCCGGACGAACAGGTATTAGTCAGTTAGGAAGAGGAGGAGAAAGATTAATAAGAGGTTTATATAAATCCTTAAAATATATTGCTAATCCGGCACAAAGTTTTGACAATTTAGTTTACGCTTATGGTCAAATTGGCTATTTAAAAGAAGCAATTCAATTACTTTTAAAATCTTCTCAATCTTCAAAAAAATAACAAGATAAAATGGGACAAAAAACAGCATTAATTTGTGGTATTTCTGGACAAGATGGGGCTTATCTTGCTCAGCTTCTTTTAAATAAAGGTTATTTAGTTTGCGGAACCTCAAGGGATGCTCAAATGTCCTCCTTTCAAAACTTAGTTCGCCTCGGTATTCGAGAACAAGTTAAACTAGAATCCATGGCCCTCAATGACTTCCGTAGTGTACTGCAAATTCTCAATAAAATTGAACCCGATGAGGTCTATAATTTAGCCGGTCAAAGTTCTGTGGGACTCTCCTTTGAACTGCCGGTGGAAACCTTAGAAAGTATTGCTACTGGAACCTTAAATTTACTCGAAGCCATTCGTTTTACCGGCGCACCCATTAAGTTTTATAATGCAGGGTCAAGCGAATGTTTTGGGGATATTGGTACTGTTACTGCCGATGAATTAACCCCTTTTCGTCCTCGCAGTCCCTATGCAGTTGCAAAATCTGCGGCCTTTTGGGAGGTGGCTAATTATCGAGAAGCTTACGGTATTTTTGCCTGTTCAGGTATTTTATTTAACCACGAATCCCCCCTACGTCCCCAACGATTTGTGACTCAAAAAATTGTTGCAGCAGCTTGTAAAATTGCTCAAGGAATTTCTCATCAATTACAACTAGGAAATATTACGATTAAACGGGACTGGGGTTGGGCCCCTGAATATGTCCAGGCCATGCACTTAATGCTGCAACAACCTCAAGCTGATGATTATGTCATTGCTACAGGACACAGTTATTCTTTAGAATCGTTTGTGATCGAAACCTTTAATTGTTTAGACTTAAATTGGCAAGATTATGTTATCAGCGATCAAAGTTTATTTCGTCCCACAGATATCACTTATAGTTGTGGAAACCCAAGCAAAGCAGAACAAAAATTAGGTTGGAAAGCTCAATATAAAATGCCAGAAGTAGTTAAAATGATGGTAGAAAATACACTCAAGTATGAGCAAACAGAAAAAGAGATAGGAGCTAACAAAACTCCTACCCCTTAATTGATTAATTCAATGGTTTGAGCTTAGAAACGCTTACGGCCTCTACCACCACCGTTAAAAGACTCGCGGGGTTTAGCCTTGTTAACTTTTAAGGTACGACCCATCCATTCAGCCCCATCTAAGGTAGAGATAGCTTCCTCTTCTTGCTCATCAGAGTTCATTTCCACAAAAGCAAAGCCCCGCATCCGACCGGTCTCACGGTCCATTGGAATATGAACACGCTTAACTTCACCATAGTCTGTAAAGACTTCGCTAAGATCTTCTTTGGTTACTTCATAGGCTAAGTTACCTACATAAACTGACATTTTTAGATCATCTCCGCTATTTACAAGGATTGTAGAGATCGAGTGATCGGAGAGAATCGTATCAAGGCTGAAAGGGAAAGACCCGTCAATGCTAATAACAAAATCTGCTACCGAATACTTATTTGTCTCACTTTATACTGTAACATATTTTTTAAGATTAAGATCATAGAGGTTTTTATATCTTTAAGGGATAGATAATGAGATTATTAATGATTTGTGCGACGTTTCCTTATCCTCCCACTCGAGGGGGAACTCAAGTGAGAACTTTTAATTTATTAAAACAGTTAAGTTATCATCATGATATTACTTTAGTTACCCAAAAAGCAGACGATGTTACCGATGAAGAAATAGGTGCTTTAAAGGGTTGGAGCAAAACTTTAATGTTGTTTCCTCGTCCCACCAATCCTAAAGCCGGAATTATCAAAAAAATAAACCGATTTGGTCAATTTTTAATCACAGGAACCCCTCCTAATGTTTCGTTTTTATACGATCAAGCAATTCAACATTGGCTTGATGAAGCTATTAACAACAATCAATTTGATGCCATTACTTGTGAACATAGTGTTAATGAAATTTATATTCGTCCTCACTGGAAAAATCAAATAAAAACCGTTATTAATAGTCATAGTTCTGTGTATCGTACTTGTCAACATCAATTAGTAACCAACACCTCTGAAAATATTCAACGTGATCGGCTTTATTTACCTTTATTAAAACGTTACGAAAAGCGAGTTTATCAAAAATTTTCTCATATTGTTGTTACCACGGATGAAGACTATCAACAACTCAAAAACTTTAACATAAAGAGTCCCGTTTCTGTGCTTCCTAATGGAGTCGATTTAGACATTTTTCCTTATCGAAAAAGTGATCCAGGTGGCCATCATTTGATGATTACAGGAGGAATGGATTATGTCGTTAATATTGATGCTGCTTGCTTTTTTAGTCAAGAAATATTTCCTTTATTACGTCAAAAGTATACCGATGTTACTTTAACTATTGTTGGTGCTAACCCTGCACCTTCTGTGCTTAAATTAGGAGAAAAACCAGGCATTATTGTTACAGGAAAAGTACCGTCAATGGCAGAGTATTTACATAAAGCAACGGTGTGTGTTATTCCGTTACGTTCAGGGTTTGGTATTAAAAATAAAACCCTAGAAGCGATGGCAACAGGTGTTCCTATTGTGGCAAGCGATCGGGGTTTAGAAGGGATGGAAGTTAATGGAAAAAATACCCCTTTAAGAGCGTTAAGAGCGAATAAAATAGAAGAATATATTAAAGCGATTACTGATTTATTTGAAGATGAAAAATTGCGTAAAACGTTATCAGAAAATGGTCGACAGTATGTTGAAAATAATTATACTTGGGAGAGTATAGGAAGAAAGTATGAGAAAATAATGATGGATTAATGCCCCGATAAGTTGTCACAACAAACTTTTTACAGACGTTCCATAATCAGGCATAATTGTAAAGAAATGATAACATTCAGTTAAAAGCAAAATAGTATTAGAATGGGTAAACAACGGGTCTTATCAGGGGTACAACCCACCGGAAACCTCCACTTAGGGAACTATTTAGGGGCGATTCGCACCTGGGTAGATGGGCAAGAAAACTATGATAACTTCTTTTGTGTGGTGGATCTTCACGCCATAACTGTCCCTCACAACCCCAAAACCTTAGCCCAGGATACCTATACCATCGCAGCCCTTTATCTCGCCTGTGGCATCGATTTAGACCATGCTACCATCTTTGTTCAATCCCATGTTACGGCACATAGCGAACTAACTTGGCTGTTAAATTGTATCACCCCTTTAAATTGGTTAGAAAGAATGATTCAGTTTAAAGAAAAAGCCATTAAACAAGGGGAAAATGTTAGCGTGGGACTGTTAGATTATCCCGTTTTAATGGCTGCTGATATCCTACTTTACAATGCAGATAAAGTGCCTGTGGGAGAGGATCAAAAACAACATTTAGAATTAACCAGAGATATCGCTATTAGATTTAACGATCAATTTGCTACGAAAGAAAACCCTGTTTTAAAACTCCCTGAACCTTTAATTCGTAAACAAGGGGCCAGAGTAATGAGTTTAACCGATGGAACCCGTAAAATGTCAAAATCAGACCCCTCTGATCTCAGTCGCATTAATTTGTTAGATTCTCCCGATGTGATTAAAAAGAAGATTAAAAAATGTAAAACCGATCCTGTAAAGGGTTTAGAATTTGATAATCAAGAACGGCCTGAATGTAACAATTTATTGGGATTATATACTTTATTATCAGGAAAGAGTAAAAAAGAAGTCGCAGCAGAATGCCAAGATATGGGATGGGGACAGTTTAAACCCCTATTGACGGAGACAACCATAGAAGCCTTAAAACCGATTCAAGAACAATATCAGTCTATTATGGATAATAAGGATTATTTAGATTCAGTGCTACGAGAAGGGAAAGAAAAAGCCCAAACCGTTGCTAATGAAACCCTAACTAGAGTCAAAGATGCTTTAGGATACTTACCTCTACGTTAATTAACCCCTATTTTAATAATAAAAACTCACCTAAATTATGATTAACCATTTTCGTCAAGCCGCCCAAAACAAAGAATTTTTGATCACCGCAGAAGTCACTCCCCCCAAAGGCGGAAACCCCGTCAGAATGTTAGAGATGGCTAAACAACTTAAAGGTAGGGTACATGGGGTAAATATTACTGATGGCAGTCGCGCTGTCCTCAGAATGTCCTCTATGGCTGCTTCTGCCTTATTATTGCAGTATGGCATCGAACCCATCTGTCAAATGACTTGTCGCGATCGCAATGTCATCGCCCTGCAAGCCGACTTAATGGGGGCTTATGCGTTAGGATTACGCAATATTTTAGCCTTGACTGGCGATCCAGTGAAAGCAGGGGATCACAAACAAGCAAGAGCGGTATTTGAGCTAGAATCAGTTAGATTACTGCAAATGATAGATAAACTCAATGGAGGCACTGATTTTAACGATAAACCCCTTCCCGATGACCCCTTAGACTTGTTTCCTGGGGCTGCGGTTGATCCTCAATGTGGCAGTTGGTCTGGGTTAAAACGAAGATTTGAGCGAAAAGTAGCCGCTGGGGCCCAATTTTTTCAAAGTCAATTGATCACTGATTTTGATCGCTTAGATAAATTTATGCACCAAATTGCAGCTAATACCGATAAACCCATTTTAGCAGGAATCTTTTTGTTAAAGTCCGCTAAAAATGCCCAATTTATTAACAAGAATGTGCCAGGGGTAGAAATTCCTGAAAGTATTATTAAGCGGTTAGCAGAAGCAGAAGAACCCTTACAAGAAGGGGTAAAAATTGCTGCTGAACAAGTTAAACTAGCGCAACAACTGTGTCAAGGGGTACACATGATGGCCGTTAAACGGGAAGAGTTAATCCCTGAAATTTTAGACCAAGCCGGTATTTCCCCTATCGTTTCTCAATAAAAAATCTATTATTCGTGGTAAAAAGGATTGATAGCATAGAAAAAGAGTAAAACTCGCTTACTTTTTATAAAATGTCTCTTGATCCGTCTTCTCCTCCCGTGATTTTTCAGGATAAAAAACCTCATTATCGTCGCAGATCAAAGCCTCGTCGTTCTCAAATTCAGCGATCGTGGCGTTACTTTTATTTGCGGTTTTTGAGGTTACGGGGAACCCCTGGTTACATTTCACGAGGGTTAGCGTTTGGGGTGTTTGCAGGGTGTTTTCCTTTGTTTGGACTACAAACGATTATGGGTGTGTTATTGGCGGTTATTTTTCGTGGTCATAAGTTAGCTGCGGCCGCAGGAACTTGGGTGAGTAATCCTTTGACCTACGTGCCAATTTTTGCGTTTAATTATAAAGTTGGGCAATTATTATTAGGATTTGGTATCGGAGAAACTCAAGTTATTTTTTCCGATAATTGGCAATCTTGGTCTGAGTTAAAAGAATCAGGTTTAGTGTTTTTGGTAACCTTATTTTCTGGTTGTTTACTGGTGGGAGCGATCGCTTCTATCTTAACTTATATTCTTAGTGTACGATTCTTATCCCGTTGGCGCAGAAGAGGTTAAACTGTTATACTCATACCTTGCGTCTTCGATAAAATTTCCTAGTGGTGAAAGGGAATAGGGAACGGGGAATAGGCAATAGTGTTTCATTTTTATTTGTTCTGGTGCAAGATGTAGGTTGAACTGTTACATAGAGATTTGTGGCGATCGCTGACGTTTGGATTGTGTTGTAAATACCCTCCAATCCAATCACAACTCTTTTCCCAAAGGTCTTCTAAGGTTAAATCTCGATCCCAAAGGATGACTCTTCTATCTCCCCCTGAGGAAGCAATAAACTGACCATCAGGACTAAAACTGGCACTAATAACAGAACCTTGATGACCAAAAAAGGTCTGTTTCAGTTGACCATCCATTGTCCAAAGTTTGACTGTTTGATCATCACTTGCAGTCAGTAAAAATGGATCAGTAGGACTAAACTCTACACTCCGAATTATAGAATGATCATGGTTTATTTTAGACCGATTTTCCTGAGAAGGTGTTTGATTTTCCCCCTCTAAATTCCACAGTTTAACGGTTCCATCTTTACTAGCAGTAGCCAAAGTTGTACTGTCATGACTAAAATCAATATCCATAAGCCAATGTTTCTGTAAAGACGCAAATTCTTGGATAGGTTTCTCTCCCCCGTTCACATCCCAAAGCATAATGTCATTTTCCTCACTATTAGGGAGAACCCACATAACTGTAGCTAAGATTTGACCATTAGGACTAAAACTTAGACTTACAACTTTGTCTTTCTTTTTTTCAAGAAAATGATTGAAATCGCGGTGTATCGTTCCATCAAAATTCCACAGTTTTGCGGTTCCATCGTTACTAACAGTCCCTAACATTGGTAACTTAGGATTAAATTCTACTTTCCAGATTTCTTCAGTGTGTTTGTCGAAAACCTCTATAGGTTGATCGTTTTCAAGATTCCAGTGTTTGACTATTGTATCAAAACTAGCTGTCGCAAAAGTAGAATCATCAGGACGAAAAGTAACAGATGTCACTTGGTCTTTATGAGCTTTAATTGTTTTAATGTATTGAAGATCATAGGTGTTTTGTCCATCAAACTGCCATAATTTAACAGTATTATCTTTCCCTGCTGTTGCCAAAGTTTGACCATCAGGACTAAAACTCACTTGATAAATTAGATCTTGATGTCCTAACAAGTCTTGATCTTTTAAGTTCCAAAGTTTAACCGTTCCATCTTTACTAGCAGTTGCCAAAGTTTGACCATCAGGACTAAAAATAGCACGCCAAACCTCCTTTTCATGTCCTTTCAATGTTGTTAATTCTTCCCCTTCAAAATTCCAGAATTTAATTGTTTTGTCATGACTAGCAGCCATGATAATGATTTCTTTTTTTTGACCATAGACTATGAAATTAATGCTGGTAAACGGTATCTTATATCCGTTAAAGGTTTGCAGTTCTTCCCCCTCCAGGTTCCAAAGTTTAACTGTGCCATCTCTAGAAGCTGTTCCTATGATTTTTCCATTAGGACTAAAATTAATATCCCAGATCCAATCATCATGTTTTTTTTCAAAGGTTTTTAACAGTTGAAGCTTTTGATCCTCCAAAGTCCACAATTGAATTGTCCCAACATCCCTACTATTGTTTCCTGTGTCAATCCCTATAGCTAAAATCTTGCCATCAGGGCTAAAACTAAGGGTACGAATCACTTTGTTGCCTTCAGGAACATTGTCCCTATCAATTTCTGAGACTTCAAGGGTGTCGATTGGTTCAGATTCAAATTGTTGTCCATCAAAACGCCAAAGCTTGACTGTGCCATCGCCACTAGCTGATGCTAGGATCGGTTGGGTTGGATGAAAATTAACATCCCAAATCCAACCTTTATGCCCTTCGAGGGATTTTAGTTCCCTAATTTGATTATCATCAATACTCCAAAGATTTATGTTTTTATTGGTACTACCAGCAGCTAATAGTCTATCATTGGGACTAAAACTGAAACGCCAAAAGTGACCTCCTTGATGATTATTTTCGGGTAGAGATTGAATTAGTTGACCATCAAGATTCCACAGTTTAATTGTCCCATCTCTACTAGCCGTTGCTAGGATCTGTCCATTGTTACTAAAACCCACATCAACAACTTCTTTATTCTCAGAAACATTTAATCGGTTGCGTTCATTAACTCGAACTAACTTTAGTTGAAATAGTCGCTGAAGATCTCGATCAATTTCTTGCTTATCTTCTCTAACTTGGGTGAATAGACTGTGCCAAATTGGGAAAGTCCAACTGTTTTGTGTGTCTGTGAGTTTTTTATAAACGATTAAATCTTCGATCAAAGCATCAAAAAGTTGGTTAGAAACTACCAGTGAATTTGAATAAGCAAGAATGGCTTTGATCTCACTGAGGGTTGCTTGGGTTCTTTGATATTCAGCAATTCCTAATAACCCTGTCGTAAATAAAGCGATCGCGGATGCTGCCAAGGTTCTCCTACGCCATTTATTGCGTTCTTGTCGTTGTTGGTATTTTTGTCGCCAAGTCAGGATAGCAGGAGCGAGGGTATCATGAAAAATCTCATACCTTTCTACGTTGGGTTCGTTGGGAGATGGCCCTACTGCCCGTAAAATATACTGTTGAGGCTGACATAACTTCTGGAGTAATGCTTGCAATTCTTCAGGAGCAACGGCAATGTCTTGGGCTAATTGTATGATAGGATAAGCAATCTTGGTTCCCCCTGGTGTCACCAAATATTGGAAGACTTGGATGGCAATATTGCGTTCTCTTCTTGATAAACGCCTCATGCGTTGACTAAGGTGCTGTTTAACAATATTTTCTGCCCCACCAATGCTATTTAAGGTAGCCAGTTGTAGACGATTTCCTCTTTGTTTAATGATATCTTCTTGCCACAAACGAGTCATCACCAGTTGCAAGTATGGGGTTTCAATGACTCTTTCTGTTAGCTTTGCTCGTTCAATTGTACCCCGTCCTGACTCCCCAATCGACACCTGACCCACAGTTACTTGTTTGATCACTGCTTCGACTAATTCGGTTTCAATGGCGATCGCCTGACGATTGAGTTTTTTTTGTTGATTAAAGACTCGGATCGGTTTTCTAATGGCATCAACGGCTGACTGTTCATCGAGGTGAGGAATGCGTAAATAATTGTCCAAAAGGTGAGGAATACTGCCTTTAAAAAAGTCAAGACGTGCTAGGGCGTTTTCCCGAATCGAAATGATAAAATTAACTGGAAGACCTGTCTGATTAACAGCGTCAGAAAATTGACGAGCAAATGTGTTTTCCCCAATTTCGTGGCTGTGATAGAGAAAATACTCTTCAAATTGATCGAGAATAATAAATAATTTACCACTGCCTTGTTCTTCATTGACTAGAATTTTTGCCCAGGTTTCTAAGGTTTCAGTTAGGGTTTTTTTGGGTTCTGGGAGTGGAACATCTGGGAGAATTTTTGTGATCGTTTTCTTCACCTGCTCTACTAACCCTCTTACGGGATCATCAGGCCAACGATTAAAGACAATAACGGCTAATTCAGGATAACCTGACTCCTGTAAATTTTTGTGGATTAACTGATTAAATTGATAGACAACCCCCGCTTTTAGCAGAGAACTTTTACCAACGCCACTGGTTCCATATAAGACGGTTAAGCGGGAGGACATGAGGTTATCGGTTATGATACGAGTCCATTTTTCTCGACCAAAAAAGTAAGGGGCATCTTCTTCCAGATAAGGCATCAATCCTTTGTAGGGACTATCTAAAAATTCGGACGGGTTTATTCTCTCACCATCTGGGTAAAGTTGCTGTTTTATTTGCTTTAATTGAGTCATCAAAGGAGGGGAAGACATGGGTTAATACCTCATAGATTTTAGGTCAATTGAAGAGACGTATTAATTGAGATTTTTTAGACCAGCACTTGACTATTTTCTTCTTGAATTGCGGTGATAATTTCGTCACTAATTTCAAACAAAATTTTGTTCTGTTCTTTCTCTGAGAGGGCTTCTAAGGGTTCAGAAATATTATGGGTTGCTTGAAGGTTTTTTAGGGCTGTATATTGGTAGTGACAGTAATTGAGATAAACCCACAGAATTTTAACTCCTTCTTTTTCAGCAGCTTCTAGCAACGGGGGCATTTCTTCTGTGGTAATAAAGTCAGAGGCTAAGAAATTTTGGCTGACCAATAAAACGGCTACTTTTGCTGAATCAAGAGCTTTTTCGATTTCTTCTTTCCACTTTGCTCCTGGCTTAATTTGAGTATCATCCCAAATGGAAACTTTCCCTAATTGAATCACTGGACATAACATTGTCTGAAGTTTTTCTAACCATTCTGTATCTTTATGACTGTAGCTAATAAAAACTCGATCTCGACAAGGTAACACCGGTTTGTCAAACCCATTTATTGTCGGTTTCAAAATGGTAGTTTTTCGTAAATTATTCAGTTGATTTTCTAACTCAGCAATATAATCATCTAATAAGATATTGATTGGCTCTTGTCCACAATATCTTTTCCAAAACTTCCGATCAAGAATTTCGGGTTTATATTGAATTACCCACCAATTTTTACTTTTAGAACTAAATATTTCTTCCTGCCAAATTCGATGTAAAATTACTCTTTGATTCCAATAGCTGGGACTATAGCCAAGAAATAAAATAGAGTTATTGAGAAGTTGTTTTAAGAGGGAAGATGGCAACAATGTCTTAATGTCTCTGTGAGCTAAATAATCCAGACAATTATCTTCAGTAATGACAAAATTCTCTCCACAGTCTATTGCACCATAAAGCTTAAGAATTATTGGATAGAAGTTGAGGGAAAGATCTTCATCATATTCATTCGGTTTATCAATATAAATTGGTTCTGTTGTAGGAATTATCTGCTGCCCATTTCCCGATTTTTTTTGACTTCTAAATTTTTGATGAACAAATCGACTTCCTGCTTTATCACGAACAAAAGACACTAAATCAAAAGGTTGTCCTGCTTCTTTAAAAGCTCGTTCTAACGTATTATCGAAGCAAGCAGTAACGATTAAAGAATAGGGATGAGCATAGCCTTTTGCTATCATTAATTGGGGCAATTTAGCTAAGAATTGATGCAAGCGGTTTGGAGAATATTCAGCATCAAAAAGTTCTACTAAGATATCTGGTAGGGTTCCGTAGGGATCTAGAGTATCGTCGATGTCAATGTATTGGGATACCTGCTGTAGTGCCATTTTCTTAATACCCCCTGTATTAACAGGGCATTGCTCTGGTAAATCATGATATTCCTCTGAAAACCCCATGAGTTCATCTTGAGGCAGCAACGGACAACGAATTACCTCTATGCTATATTTGCATTCAAATAGTTGGTCTAGGTATAATGCTAATTCGGTATTAGTGGGTGCATATTGAGGCGCGTTATCATCAATTCGCCAACTTTCTAAGGGCCCATCCTTAGTTTTGCCTCGCCCACACAAATTGATTTCATCCCCTAAAAAAAAGACCACTTTGCCATGAGTAATTCCCTTGACTAATCTGTGAAAATGGGGTTTGAGAATGGGAGGTAAGGCTGAGGTGTTCATGGTTTTTTATCTCTTCTTATTCGCAGGTCGATTGTTGTGGAGCAAGGATAGGAATACTCGTATCTCGCACCTTCGATCAAATTTGCTAGTGGTGAAGGGGAACAGGGAACAGTGTTTTATTTTGATACTAACTGATTAAAAATTGATTACTTTTTCATGGTTATTAAGTTTATTTGTTCTGATACAAGATGTCAGAATATAAATCCAGAAAAAAGTTAAATTTTGTATTGTTTTTTTAAGAATCGTTAAATTTAATGAGCAGAAAACGGAGTTCAGCTAAGGAAAATTATCGTTTCCTTCAATAACCTTCCGCCATAATTTTACAATAGAAATGAATGGCTATTGATAAATAATTTAGAATAATTAATAATAAACCTTGAAATTGTTGGATCGAAAGTGATAAAAACACAAGAAACCAACCCACTCAATCAAACCTTGTTAACAGATGCTTGGCGACTTTTCAGTCTCTATGAATTCAGTGCCAATGCCGCACAGAAACGCTTTATTTTTTTTCGTAAACTTATTTTAACGCTCAGCGTGACAGCTACAACTTTGGCAGTAGGAAAATCAGTTTTTGACCCTTACCTGGACACTTTAGACCCAATTCCTCAAAACCTAAAATTAATACAGTATTTTCTTTACTATACTGTCATTCTCGCTCCCATTATTGTTAGTATTCTCTTAGCAGGGGCTGTCAAATTTGATCGTGGTATTAATTGGCTTTTATTACGCGCTAGTGCAGAAATGATCAAGCGAGAAATTTATTGTTATCGAACTCAGGTGGGCATTTACAGAAACAAAGAATCACGAGATATTAACTTTGCACAAGCAATTCAGATGATTAACGAGCATCTGATGTCTACTCAAGTCAATCGAGCAGGTTTAGTTCTAAAATCAACAACTATTGATAAAAAACACATCAGAGAGACTATTCAACATTGTATTAGCGATCAAGACAGTGATCCCTTTTCTGTTTTAACCGCTGAAGAATACTTACAGAAACGACTCCTAGATCAGCTAAGTTGGTATCGCCACAAAGCTTCAATTCTTGATCGACAATGGCAATTTTTGCAATGGTTAATTTACATTTTTGGCGGATTGGGAGCATTTTTAGCAGCTATTGGTCGAGAAGTTTGGATTGCTGTCAGTAATGGACTAGCAGCAGCATTGGCTAGTTTTCTAGAACTTAAGCAATTAGATATAACGTTGATCGGTTACAATCAGGCAGCTTTTAATCTAGAAAATATCCTTTGTTGGTGGCACGCTTTAACCCCAGAAGCGAAAAAGACCCTTAAAAACTTTGAAACATTGGTAGAGGAAACAGAACAGATTATCCACATAGAAACGGCTGGCTGGGTACAAGAGATGCGGGATGCTTTGACTCGATTTCCCAAAGAAGAACAAAAGTTGCTCTCAGACGAAGCAACAGAGCAACCCGAGGTGAATATCCCTAACCTGAGTTCAACGAAACTAGGTTACGGTAGTGTCAGGGAGTCAGGAGTCAGGAGTCAGAATATTGAATAAACTAAAGTTGAAGCCTACCTACTTACAATGTTTTGCAGTTTTATGAACGTCCTACTATTCCCTACACCCTACACCCTACACCCTGTCACCCTATTACTTCCCACACTTCCCCCTCTTCCCACACTCCCTGTCACCCCATCACCCCATTACTCTGTCTTCCTAGCTGCTGGGGGTGCAGGAGGCGCAACATTAGTTACTTCAGGGGTAGAAGAAGCTGCAACGGGTTCAACGGGCTGAGGAGCGGGTTTTGGGGCTGCTGCGGTGGTTCTAGAACGAGACACTGAACGATTTACTGTTCTTTGTCTAGAAGGGGTTGAGGTTTGTGCCGTAGTCGAACGACGACGAGTGGAACGACGACGGGTCCTTTGTCGGGCTTGGGTTTCTGGTTGGGGGGGTTGAACCCGTTGATAATAAGCTTTTTTCGGTTTGACGGGTTCTGCTTTAATACTCCCTTTCCGTCCATCTAAACGAGGCAACTCAGGAAAAGATTCAATCTCCATATTTTCCGTTGCTTCTTCCATAAACTCCCCCCACACCTTCGCTGCGGTGGTACTTGCACCCCAAGTGGGCTTATTATTATCGTTACCTAGCCAAACCCCGGCAGTTAATTGAGGAATATAGCCCACAAACCATAAATCTCTGGCTTTATCGGAGGTTCCTGTCTTTCCTGCTACCGGTCGTCTTCCCAGTCTGGCGGGGGTTCCTGTACCAGAGGTAACAACCCCTCGTAACATCCAAGTCATAATATTAGTGGTATTGGCATCGATCGCCTGTAAGGTATCGGGTTCCGCTTGATAAAGCACTTTACCATGACGATCTAAAATACGACTGATGCCGTGAGCTTCCTGATAAACCCCTTCATTGGCTATGGTTGCATAAGCGTTGGTCAATTCTAATAAGTTGACTTCCCATGCGCCCAATGCTAGAGAATAGGTAGGTTTCAGTTCTGATTTGATGCCCATGCGCTCAGCAATATTAATGATAGGCTTCCAACCTACTTTCACTAAGGTTTGCACAGCTACCACGTTTAAGGAAGAGGCAATGGCCTGACGCATGGAAACTTGGCCTCCACTGTATTTATCCCCATAGTTTTCGGGACGATAACCATCGACGATATAAGGGGCATCGGTAAAGGTGCGATAGGGAGAAAAACCGGCTGCGATCGCTGTGGTGTACACAAAGGCTTTAAAGGTTGATCCGGGTTGACGTTTAGCTTGGGTAACGCGGTTATATTGGTGGTTTTCGTAGTCATTGCCCCCCACCATCACCTTAATTTGTCCGTTACGGGGATCAACCGCGGTTAATGAGGCTTGTTTATACCCTTGCCATCGGCCATAGCTGATAGCGTTATCAATGGCATTTTCTGCTGCTTGTTGCCATTGACTGTTAAGGGTGGTTTCAACGGTGATCCCTCCTGCTTTGATCATGTCTTCTGAGAGATATTGAGGCAGTTGTTGTTGAATATAATCAGTGAAATAGGGAGCTTTTCTAGCAAAACGCTTAGGTTGACTGGGGTTGAGGGTAAGGTCTGAGGCTAAAGCATTGTTTAACTGGGACTCGTTGATCAATTCTTCTTTTGCCATCCTTTCTAATACTAAGTCCCGTTGTTTTTTGGCTGCATCTTTGTTTTCTAGGGGAGAATAAACACTAGGTGCAGGGACAATTCCCGCTAAGGTGGCTGCTTCTGAAATGGTTAACTCTTCGATGGGTTTACTAAAATATACCCAAGCTGCATCTGCTACACCGTAGGCTCCCGATCCTAAGTAAACTAGGTTAAGATACCGTTCTAAGATTTGCTGTTTGCTGAAATTATTTTCAATTTTTTGAGCCAGGCGCATTTCTTTAAATTTTCGGGTAAAACTGCGCTCTTGATTTAAAAAGACAATTCTGGCTAACTGTTGAGTGATGGTACTTCCCCCTTCTACTACTTCCCCTGCTTGGAAGTTAGAAAAAGCAGCCCGAATAATGCCCTGAATATCTACTCCTCTATGGTTTTTGAAGCGACTATCTTCACTGGCAATAAACGCATATTGGACTGTGGCAGGAATCTGCCATATTTTCAATGTTTCATGGCTTACTGGGCCTATTTGTTGTAGTATTTCTCCGTCCGCTGCTTCGATGGTTAAGGTTTCGGGACGAGCGTAGACTAACACATCTTCTACTGATTCGGTGATGCTGCTTTCTATTTGATAGACACCGTATCCCAACGCGATCGCACCGCTACTGACCCCTACACCCATTCCCAACAATAGCCAAAACTGTCGGCCTTTACGAATAGCAGCTATTTTTCGGAGAGGGGTTACTAGGGTTTGGGTGAGATTATTATTATTATGCTCTTTATTTCGTCTTCTGCGTCGTCTTTTTCTCGATCTTCTTGGTTTTTCTGAGATAACTGGTGATCTCGTCGAGTGATCGCTGTCTAATTTATCAGCCATTGACAGCAACACACCTCTTAGTTGTTGTTTAATTTTGGATGTCAATTGATTTAACACCTTAACCCCTCACCCAGTGTTTATGACGATAGTTTCGTCTTATTCTATAATGCGAACGGACTAATTGGGTAGTCTATAATCAGTAATAACTTTTAATATAGCTTTTCTCTTAACGAGTGAGGTACATCTAATATTTAATCCCTAACTCCTGACTCGGAGACTCCTGACTCCTAAAACTAGAA
>JASJDW010000090.1 GCA_030064955.1 Crocosphaera sp. | reverse complement strand
ATGTAACACCTCAAGCAAGTCGTTATTCTCCTAACTATGTAAACCGTCAACTTTTATATGATCATCGTGATATTATTGATTACTATTTATATAAACCCTATTTTTTGTTTGTTAGTACCTTAGAACCCAGAAAAAACATTTTAACCTTAGTCAAAGCTTATGAATATTTAAAACATAACTATAAAATTCCTCATCAACTTATATTAATTGGCAAAAAAGGCTGGAATTATCAAGATATCTTAGAGAAAATAGAAACATCTCAATTTAAAGAAGATATCCAACATTTAGATTATGTTTCTGATGAATTAGTTGCTATCTTTTATAGTCAAGCAGAAGCATTTATTTATCCTTCTTTTTATGAAGGGTTTGGTCTTCCTGTACTTGAAGCGATGACATTAGGTTCACCTGTGATTACCTCTAATACCTCTTCCTTACCCGAAGTTGCAGGGGATGCAGCATTATATATTGATCCAACAGACTATTATCAATTGGCACAAATTATGTTAAAAGTAGCGGATAATTCAACCTTAAGAAAAGAGATGATTGAGAAAGGGAAAATACAAGCGAATAAATTTTCTTGGGAACGAACAGCAAAAACAACTTTAGATGTATATAAATCTATTATTGAATAATGAATAATCAATCAAACTTACTCATTAATTTATCCTTACTGTTATCAAAACCAACAGGAATAACAGTTTATGCTAAAAATGTTTTTCCTTATTTAAAATCTTTAGAACCTACCTTATTAGCATCCCAACAATATCAAGATTTTAATACTTATTTAGTTCCAAATAATTTAACCCCAGAACAAGGAACAAAAGGACATTTAAACCGTTTACTTTGGACACAGTTTAAACTACCCAAAATTTACAATAAATTACAAGCATCCTTATTATTTTCTCCTGTTCCTGAAGCACCTTTATATAGTAAATGTCGTTCGGTGATAATGGTACATGATTTAATACCTTTACGCTTTCCTAAAAAAACATCTCCTTTAACCCCTTACTTTAAATATTATATTCCTCAAGTATTAAAACAAGCAGAACATATTATCTGTAACTCTCAAGCAACTGCTAAAGATATTGTTGATATGTTTAACATTCCTGCTCAAAAAATAACCCCTATTTTACTCGCTTATGATCAACAACATTTTAAACCGTTAGATATACAACAAGAACCTTTAAATATTCCTTATTTTCTCTATTTAGGTCGTCACGATCCCCATAAAAATGTCAACCGTATCGTAGAAGCATTTGCTAACTTAAAAAATCAACAAGATTATCACCTATGTTTAGCCGGTCCAACGGATAAACGTTATACCCCTAAATTAATCCAACAAGCACAAGAATTAGGCATTGAAAAACAACTAAAAATCCTTGATTATGTAGAATATGAACAGTTACCCATTATTATCAATCAAGCATTAGCTTTAGTTTTTCCTTCTCTATGGGAAGGGTTTGGTTTTCCTGTACTTGAAGCAATGGGATGTGGGACTCCTGTGATTACTTCAAACATCTCTTCTTTACCCGAAGTGGCAGGAGAAGCAGCCTTATTAATTAACCCTTATAATGTAGAAGAAATAACAGCAGTAATGGAAAAAATTGCCACAGATGATCAAATGCGATCGCAGTTAAAAATATTAGGTTTACAACAAGCTAAAAAATTTAGTTGGCAAACCACAGGAGAACAAACCTTAGAAACTCTGAAAAAGTTTCTCCCTTGTCAAGTTTAATATGTTAGGTTTTTTAATTAAATTATTTGTCAATCATCCCATCTTTAACCAAGCAAAAATATCATCAGCACTTAACGCTAAATCAAGCTCATTTAAGATGGGTAAACTATCACTTCCTTGCCATAGTCGCGGTTGTTCATGAGGTTGAAAAACTAAAATAGAGCGATCATTTGGATCAATTAACCAACCTAGCTCACAACCATATTCTAAACAATAAAGAATATTGCCAATCACTCGATTAGAACTTTGTTCTGGGGACAGAATTTCGATTGACCAATCTGGATAACATAAAAAATCATCATAAACTTCTCCATTTTCCTCAAAAAGAATTCGTGACCATCGAAATACAGCGATATCAGGGACAATAGAGCGTGTGCCAAAACTACACCGTAACTCAGGAAAAGCATAAGCAATTTTTTTGCTTTCTACTATCTCATTAATCTTATTAGACAATTTTAACTGTAATCGACTATGTTTTCCTTTTGGCATCGGTTTGGGTATAATTTGTCCATTAATATATTCACAAACTGGTTTAGATTCTGGGAGTTTGAGAAATTCTTCAAGACTATCAGCTACAGTAATTGTAAGAGTCATAGTGATTTATTTGTTAACTTCTCTATTTTAATGCGATCGCTTCAAATAAACTCAGTAGATCGAAAACTTCCTTATTTTAGGCTGGATGGGAGCAGGGAGACGAGCGACCCCGCAATCCTAACTAGGATCTTTGTGATCTACTGAAATTGCCACAAAACTATAACAAAACCCCAAAGGCAACAGTAAAATAAATATAGTCCCCAAACAGAGAAACTTGAGGACATCTGAAACAAATAACCCATTTGAATATAACATCATGGCAAAAGTAACAGAAAATGACCTCAAAGAACTAAAAGATCTAATTATCAGTAATCACAAAGTCTTAGAAACTCAATTAACTAATATAGAAACTAGAATAACCAGCGTCGAAACTCAATTAACTAACGTTGACACAAGACTCACCAGCGTCGAAACTCAATTAACTAACGTTGACACAAGACTCACCAGCGTCGAAACTCAATTAACTAACGTTGACACAAGACTCACCAGCGTCGAAAAAGGACAAGTTGAGGTAAAAGAAAAATTAATAGAAGTTGATAAACAATTAATTACGATAGATACCCGTTTAGAAACGTGGAAACCTGCTGTTGATAAAATTCCTGACTTAGCTGAGAAAGTTGGAGAATTAAAGAACTGGAGACAGTTTGTTATCATCACTATCACTGCTACGGTTAGCGGTATCATCGGTTGGTTTTTGCGAGGAGGAAACCTTAAACCTTAGTTTGAAGGTATTCCCTACACCCCACACCCCACACCCCACACCCTACACCCTGTCTTTGCTCTAACCTCTTTGTCACTCTTGTGCAAGATGTGAGTTAACGTAAATAAACCCCATCTTCTCCTATTTTTCCTCCTCCATTTAAGACATAAATGCCGGCTGAGTTAGCCTTAACTTGAAAGGTAATCTTATTATTATTCACATCAATGCTATTACCCGTTACAGCATCACGATAAGTACCATTTTTAACCTTATCGATAGTAATTTGTTCATCACCACCAATGGTTAAACCAACAGCAACATAACTATTACTGCTTTGATCTTCTCTAACAAAACTTATGGCACTTCCCCACTCATTCACTTGACTCATGGCCGCTTTTTGTAGTGCGGGAATACGACTACGAATGAGGTTCAATCGTTTAATATGCTGATACAAAGGATGACTTTGGGTAGTGTTAATCACATCATCTTCTAAATGATCTCCAAAATAAGCCCTTCCGGTCTGATCCAAGGTATCATCATTACCAATGATATCTTGGGGTTTTCCTTTCATAAATTCGATTTCTTCCCCATAATACAAACAAGGAATCCCTCTTATGGTCCATAACAAATTATACGCAGCAGCAGCCCATTCTGTATTGCCTTTAAAGCGATAAAGAAAATCATTGTCCGGCCCCACATCATGATTTTGTAAGAAGGTGACTAACTGGGTTGCATCCCCATAGACCCAATCATTGGCTAAAATAGCACCGATACCACTAAAACTCCCCCGACTGACGTTATCCCGAAAGGTAGAAAATAAAGAAAAATCTAACACCGAGAAACCTGAGTCCCCTCCAGAGTTAGGATCTTTGGGATCGTCTCCTAAACGAGTGTACCACCAAGGTCGTAAGAATGAAGGTGCATTATCGTCCCCAAATAAATCACCCCATCCGGTTCCTTTGACTAAGTTTTCCCCAAAGACAAATAAACTGGGTTTATGTGCTTTCCAAGCATTGATATATTCTAATAAATTATTGCGTTCAACGTGCTTAACCGTATCGATGCGTAGCGCGTCTACTCCCATGTCTAAATAGCGACAAATGGCGTTGATGAGATAATCTTTAACGTTGTCCCGTCTTGTGGCTAGATCGATGGTATCTCCCGCTAAATGTTTCGTCTGAATGGCTACACTTTCCCAGTCTCCTCCGGCCATAAACCCGTCTTGATGGTACCATTGAGGGTCGAGGTTATTGGCATCGATGCCAAAAAAGCGGTTAGGGTTATAGCCTTCTCTGGGAACGGTTTCCCCAGTAATGGGATCAACCAATGGCACAACCCCTTGAGGATCAGAGGTTTGTCTCTCTTTAAACCAGTCAGGGGCCACTGGGTTATCATTATCTTCCCTAAACTCGCTTTGATAGTTGCCTAAGTTCCCTTTATACGGTCCATAATTGATCTGTCCTTGTTGTAATCCGTGGGGGACATAATATTTAATGGGAAGATGATCAATCCAGACTTTTCCTCTAATACCATATTGACAAGAATGGTTAACGACCACATCTTGGATGATTTTTAACCCTCTTGCATGAGCTTCATTAATTAAGTCTTGATAGGTAGCATTGGGAGACTCTAAACGAGGATCAATACGATTCCAATCATAACCATGATAACCATGATAATCAAGTCCGCTTCGGTTTTCGATAGGAGGGGTGATCCAAATGGCAGTAAACCCTAAGTCTTTGATATAGTCTAGTTTTTGAATTAACCCTTTAAAGTCCCCTCTCCAATGAGGATCTTCTGCTTGTCCATAATGATTAAACTTAATGCGATCGCGACAGAAAAAGTTATTACTAGGATCACCGTCATAAAAGCGCGCAGTCAACAGAAAATAAATGGTTTCTTCCCGAAAGTCCCTCGCTTCAATATTATTGCCCACATTGTAATAAAAGTCTGCATAGGTTTCATTCCCTGCACCATCAATCACTAAAAATCTGACATTGGTGGTGTTGTTTAGGATCATTCTTGGGCCCGTTAACCCATTGATGGCGTTCCCTTGAACATAAATATTGCCATTACGGGTGGGTTCTGTACCATCCTTGGTATAGTAAGCAATAATAGGTGCTTCTCGCTCATCGGTAATGGTAAAGGTGGGGGCGATCGCTTCTAAGTAAGTTCCTGATTCTATACTGGTGGTAATGGTAGGTTTTCTTAAGTCTGCGTTGGGATCGATGGTATAAATAAATTCAAAAATGGCACCTATTTCTCCCAGTGCATTACGACCCAAACAGCGTAAGGTTGTGTTAGTTTCAATTAGAATGGGTTGTTCATACAAGGTTGAGTTAACGGTGGGTTCTGTGCCATCTGTTGTATAGTAGATAGCATCGTCTTCGTTATTGCTAGAAAGGGTGACAAGCTGAGAGGTTTGATAAGTGGCCCCTTTGGGTGTGGCAATAATTAGGGGAAGACTTGGTCGTTGGGGGTTTTGGTCGTACCAACTATCCTTGAAAAACCACCCTTCTTTGCTTCTAGTTAAGTCTTCTGTTTGTCTCCAACTCCCGTCGTTAAAGAGAAAATCTGCCGTTTCTGCTTCTGAAAACTCATAACGATACCAATCATTCCCTTCTGCTGTCATGGCAACCCCTGGCCAAGATACGGATGCAGAGGAGGGACGGGTATCCCAATAGTAAATATTAATGGTTCGTTCCCATGAGGAAGGACGCTTAAAATGAACCACCAAGGGAGTTAACGGGGTTTTGGGGTTGTGATCGTACCAAGTATCCTTACTAAACCAACCCTCGCGATCGCGCCATAAATTTCCAGTTTGTCGTCTTCTGCCATCATTAAAAATAAGATTGGCCGCTTCTATTCCTGAAAAGCGATAGCTATACCAGTTATCCCCTTCTGCTGTCATGGGAACTCCTGGCCATTCAACGGTAGAGGAAAAGGGTTGAGTATTCCAGTAATAAATATTGATGGTTTGTCCCCAGAAGTTGGGACGTTTGAAGTAGACAACAAGATCGGACATTTTCTATGGTTCCCTTAAGCAGTTGTAAGGTCAACCTATCATTCTCTAGTTCTACTTCTTAGGACTCTTACAATGTTTTAATAAGATTGTTTTTTCGTGTAGCAACTTTTTTCCTAACAAAAGTTGAATTTATCCTTACACCCTATACTAGATATCTCTAGTTATTTTTGAGAACTGGTATAGCATTTCCTGGACTCATGAGGTACACCTAATATTCAACTCCTGAACTCCCGAACTCCTAACTCCTAGAACTAGAAGAGTTTGTACCTCAAAAGTATGGGAACTGCTATATAGGGTTTCTTGGACTCATGAGGTACACCTACTTTAATATTAATGACGGGGAGTGGAAATGGCAAGCACCCCTAATACTTTAATTCCTTTCTGTCCTAAAATTCTGGCAGCTTCTTTAACAGTGGTTCCTGTGGTATAAATATCATCAATTAATATAATTGGTCTAGATGATGAATGATTTTGTAGAGGTTTTTCTAACTTAAAGGCTCCTTTAATATTTTTTTCTTTTTCTTCAGGGGTCAAACTAAACATTGCTTTTGTCTGACGTATTCTCATTAAACTTTTCGTATTTAAAGGATAGTTGGTAACTTGACAAAATCCTCTGGCTATGATTTCTGACTGATTGAATCCTCTTATTTTTTTCTTATTTTTATGGATAGGAATAGGGATAATTAAAGGGACTATTTTAGGATGAATTACAGAATAGTTTTGCCAAGTTTCTGCTAACCAAATCCCTAAAAGTTCTCCAATTTTGGGATTTTTATCGTATTTAAAAGCTGCGATCGCTTGTTTTAATTTCCCATCGTATTCTCCCCAAACAAATAAGGGTAAGTCTCCTTGCCAGAATTGTTTAGGATTTTTTAATTGACAACTTTTTAACTGTTTCTGACAATAATTACAAATTTCTTCAGAAGTAGCTCTTTCACATAGGGGACAATTTTCTTGTAAGAAAATTGAAAGAATATTTTTTAGCATGATTTATATCAAATAGAAAATTCGTCTTTTTTATATTATGAAATTTTGGATTACCATTTTTTTGAATAACAAATATCAGGTATAGAGTTATTTCTTATTGATATTATGGCCTTGACCAATTATTGATCAAGAACTTTTCTAACAATTATGTAAAGTGTAAGAGGCTGTTTGTTCAAGAAAAATTAACAACCCGTTTTGTAAAGTGGGCAAAGTTTTCTATATTATGAGTGGTTAAGATAAATCTCTAATTTGCCCACCTCACCGTCTTAAGATTTTGTTGATAGACAATCTCTAAAAACTTTTTTAACTATTAGCCGGCACTTCAGGATATAATCCTAATTCCTTAGCTAATTGACGGGCAACGTGGATTAAAAATTTAGCTCCATCGGGGTTATTTTCATGAGCCATCATAGTAGAAACTTGTACTAAAGATTCAACAAAACCTTGATCCAATAATTCGCTGTTTGCTGTTAACACATTAGGCTCTTCTCCATTGGGACAACGAAGCAATTGATCGATTAAATTAAAGTATTTTTCTTGACGAGATAGGGTCATGATTTCTCCTTAAAAGATAGAGGATCAAGTTTAAAACTAGGGGTTAATTTCATTCTAGAGGTAAGGCTTAGGTTTCCTGGATAATTCTTAAGATTTTTTTCGTAATCTAAGTATTTGGATAAAAATAAACGTTAGTGGAAAAATTAAACTATTTACAATTTATCTCAATGATTTAATGCTAAATACACCTATTCGAGATTACAATTAAAGAAAGATTAATGGGTTAGAAAGTTAAGAATGCAGTTTATTGATCGCGCTGAAATTGAAGTAGAAGGAGGGAAGGGAGGAGATGGTATTGTAGCCTTCCGACGGGAAAAATACGTCCCTGCGGGGGGTCCTGCGGGGGGAAATGGGGGTAAAGGTGGATCAGTTATCTTAAAGGCCGAAGAAAACCTACAAACGCTGTTAGACTTTCGTTATGCTCGTCGTTTCAAAGCAGATGACGGTAAGCGAGGTGGCCCGAATAATTGTACGGGGGCGATGGGAAAAGATACTATTATTGAGGTTCCCTGTGGTACGGTGGTTTATGACCTAGAAACTGAGGAAATGTTAGGGGACTTAGTGGAGAATGGTCAAACTCTTTGTGTTGCTCACGGAGGAAAAGGAGGGTTAGGGAATAAGCACTTTTTGAGCAACCAAAACCGCGCCCCAGAATACGCTTTGCCTGGGTTGGAAGGGGAACACCGTAACCTGAGATTAGAGTTAAAGTTATTGGCTGAGGTGGGAATTATTGGCTTACCCAACGCAGGAAAATCAACTTTAATTGCTTCTTTATCAGCAGCCCGTCCTAAAATTGCTGACTATCCTTTTACCACTTTAGTTCCCAACTTAGGGGTAGTGCGAAAACCCACTGGGGATGGAACGGTATTTGCTGATATTCCTGGGTTGATCGCAGGGGCCCACGAAGGGGTTGGGTTAGGCCATGAATTTTTGCGACATATTGAACGCACCCGTCTCTTATTACATCTGGTGGATGTTACTTCCGTTGATCCCATCCAAGACTACCAGGTGATCCAAGATGAGTTAGATGCTTATGGACGAGGATTAAGCGATCGCCCTCAAATTATTGCCCTTAATAAAATCGATGCTTGCGACCAAGATACGTTAGATTTAATTATAGAAGAATTGCAACAGTTGAGCGACTGTCCAATTTTCCCTATCTCTGCTGTAACGAAAACAGGGGTTGAGGAACTATTACAGTCTGTTTGGCATCGTTTAGAACAAGCAACCAGTAACGACCAAAATAGCCCTCTTCCGTTGGTTTAACAAGAAGAGAGCTATTCCTATAACAGTCAATATAACACACACATTGCCCCATGAAGAGCTAATTATTGTGAAGTAAAAAATCTGCTAAAAAGGTTCCAGCTAAGATTAAAGAAAGTGAAATAAGTTCCATGGGGTTTCTCCTACTCAAACTAAACGAAAGACATTTATTATTTTTGTGATCAGCTAGTGCGATCTCACTTATACACCTTATCTTACGAAACTTCCTATCTACGTACTTCCCCCAGGTAGCTCACCCATTCGGGTTAATTGTTTTACGGGAAATTACTGATCCTATCCTAAATGATTATTAATTATTAATTACTAAAGATTGTATCCTCTTCGGTGGCCATCCAATTTTATAGGCTTGACCTACAATAACATCTTTGGGTAGAAGTCCCCAGATATGGGAGTCAAAACTATCATTACGGTTATCTCCTAAAACCAGATAATGATTAGCAGGAATTATGGTAGATTTCAATTGATATTGCGGTGATTCTGCAATATAGGCTTCTTGAATGGGTGTACCATTAACATAGACTCGGCCTTGTTTGATTTCAACCTCGTTTCCTGGTGTGGCAATAATCCGTTTTATGTAGTATTTTGATACGTCAGAATCAGCTTTTTTTATGTTTTCTGAAGGTTTAAAAACGACAACGTCTCCCATTTTGGGTACATAATTGGGTGATTTTTTGACGAAAACAATATCATTCACTTGTAATGTGGGTTTCATTGATTCACTAGGAATTATAAATTTATCAAAGCGTTTTTCTAACCATTGTGGATAATAATTGACCATTACACCCAATATAAAAATTATGGTCGTCATGATGATAATGAGTAATCGTTTATTATTATGTCTACGAGAATAAATAAGATAAAGATGATACACGGTTAAAGCTGTTATTAAAGGACTAATTAATAAAAAGTTGGCATAAAAATCATCAATTACCAAAACAATTAAACTAGCAGTTAAGAATAGTAAACCGATAGTTTGTTTTTGTAGATAAAGATGTCCTAAACCGGGTAAAAGGCGTGTGATAAAAATAGCAAACCAGAGATTTTTATGTTTGCGAGGTATTTTTTCTAAGTTCGGATCATTTCGAGATTTATATACACTCAAATGAGCTTCTATTAAACTACTAAAGTAAAAAAGAGTAGCAATTCCTAAACAAATAAATCCTGTGACAGTATTTCCTTTGGCAGCAAAAATGTGCCAAACCGTTAGAATTAACCAGAGAATTTGACCATTAAAAAATAAAAATCCTTGTAAATAATTGCCAGCATAAAATTGTCCCAGTCCAGGAAAGAACATAGATAAATTAACAGCTAACCAAGGATCTTTATGATAATTATTGTACACTAAAGTCGATGATAATTAGATCATGTTTTCAGTAAAAAATAGTGACTTTTATTAATTAATAATTATTAATTATTCATTGTTCATTATTAATTAATGAACAGGTAAGTTTCTGGGGGGAATTTCTCGGCCTTGATAAAATTGTTTTTCTAGTCGATTTAAAGCGAACCAAATAATCACACCCAAAGGAACGGTCACGCTTAATAATATCATGCTCCAAAGGGAAGGATTATCAAAAATTAATAATAAAATAACGATCAATGACCAAAGGATAGAAGTAGCGATCGCAACTCCTATTTTTATGCGTTGTAAGTTCTTTAACGCTGTACGACAACTATGACAATGTTTTGTATGAGAATCATAGCGATCTAGTAAGGTTTCTGTGGAACATGCAGGATTTAAAGACTGTTCTGGGAACAATTGTGCCTGATACTGATTGATCCAACTGTGTAATTGAAAGACAAATAAATCTGCTTTTGTGGGTAAATAAAAGGCTTTAGAAACTTGAGAACTTCCTCCTTTTTCTTCTAAATATCTCTCTTGATAATGTAAGAAAATTTGATCATCTTCTAATACTCCATTTTGTCCAATATGAGAATACCAACGAGGAGTTAATTTAATAAAAAATTTAGGAATAGGTGAAGAAAATTTGAAGGGAAAACGAGCAAATAAACGGCATTTTCCTTTACTAATAGGAGTTGCATAGACAACTGTTAACGTTCTTCCAAACTGTTTAGAAGTTAAGTCATGGTACATCATTCCAGGGGCAAAAAAATAGGTTGTTTGTCGTCCTAGGGTACCTTTTCTTGGCCCTTCTTCCCACACTCCTTTAAACCCCCATTTTCCTGCTTCAACAACCTCTAATTCTACGGGGGAAACATTAGCGCGGTTGCCAACACTTTTATGATGGGTGTAAGGAATATGGCTAGAATCTAACACATTTTCCATTAAAGTTAAGGCATCATAAGGTATGTCTCGAAAAGTATTAAGACAAACCCATTCATCCGAGTTTTCTTCCAAAACATCCACTAAAGGAATGGGGGTTTCTAAAGCATTTTCTGTCTTCCCTGCATAGACAAATAATAATCCTTGCGCTACCTTAGTAGGGTAAGTTTTAACAGATGCTCTAGGAGATTGTTCTGCCTTTCCTCCTGGTTTTTGTTGTGGGATAACTTGACAGTTTCCTTCTCCTGAAAAAGCCCATCCATGATAGGGACATTCTAAACAACCTGACTCATTAATTCTTCCTTGTGATAAAGGGGCCAAACGATGGGAACATTGATCTTCAAAAACACACCATTGATGATTTTTTTCATCCCACCAAATTACAATATTTTTCTCTAGTAAAGTGAATGATGTGGGTCTGGTTTTGTCTAAATCTTTGATATAATGAACAGGATACCAAACCTCTTGCCAATTAAATTGATCGGGATCATTTCCTCCGATAATTGAAGGGGTTTCAAGAGAAGAGAGGGTGTTATTAAGGGTCATAATGAGTATCTAGAAGAAATAAACGTTAACTGTAGAGTCTTGGAGTCGAATACTGAATTCTATTGTAACAAAATGTAAACAAACTAATCATTATGAGTGTCATAACCAGCAGAAACGCAGTTAAAACTGCTTTGAGAGATGCGTTGAAACAATATGACGGAGACGTTAAACATGAAGAAGTCAAAGCAAAAATTGACCAACTATGTCAACTTAATCCAACCGTTGCACCCACCCACAGCGATCGCTTAGAATCATCACAATGGATGCTGATTAGTGCGCCATCTTTTCCTGAAGGGGAAAAGCTATCTACTGGCCAATATGCTTACAGTTTAGGACGGTTAAAACCGTCCTGAAATATAGTATAATTCTCTCAGGTTTTTAAGGTCGATATGTATAGTTGCCAACAAGTTTTAGCAAGTCAAAATAACGACTTAATTAACATACTAATATTCCTTTGTGAAGAGTCTCATAAGCTCACCAACATGGGAATATATTTGGCTCGTCAACTATATTTCAAAGCCAAAAAAATAATCGGCAAATACGATTTAGAGAAAGAGTATAAAACCAACAATCACTACAAAGTTTTGCACTCGCAAGCAGCACAACAAACACTTCATACCGTAGCGGAATCTTTCAACTCATATAAAAAGTTAATCAAAGCTTATGAGCAAGGAGAAATAACCGACAGACCTAAAGTACCTAACTATCGCAAAAAAGGTGGTTTAGCAACACTCAGCTATCCGAAGCAAGCTCTCAAGTTGAAAGACAATCAAGTTAAAGTGCCTCTGGGTAGAACTTTCAAGCGATGGTTCGGTTTGGATAGCTTTTTTATTGCTATGCCAAGCAATCTTAATTTCGATAGTTTGAAAGAATTAAGAATCTTGCCGAGGAATAACTGCTTTTATTTTGAGTTTGTCTACGAAAAAGAGATAGAAAAACCACAGCTAAATCAAGATAATTGTTTGCTAATTGACCCTGGTTTGAATAACTGGCTAACCTGTGTAACTAACGTTGGCACATCATTTATTGTTGATGGCAAACACATTAAGTCGATGAACCGTTGGTACAACAAACAAGTGTCGGTTCTAAAAGAAAATAAACCGCAGGGATTCTGGAGTAATAGACTTGCTGCAATAACTGAAAAACGTAATCGACAAATGCGTGACGGTATTAACAAAGCAGCAAGAATTGTGATTAATTATTGCCTTAGAAAGAATATAGGTACAATTGTTTTCGGTTGGAATAAACGCAACAAAGACTCGATTAATATCGGCAAAAAAATAACTCAGAATTTGTGCCGATTCCTACTGCTAGGTTGAAGAAGAGAATCGAGCAAATGTGCTTCGAGTATGGGTTGCGCTTTGTCGAAACCGAAGAAAGCTATACCAGTCAAGCTAGTTTTTTAGATGGTGACTATCTGCCAAAACATGGTGAAAAACCCAAAGATTGGAAACCATCAGGACGACGCACTAAGCGTGGTCTGTAATGATGATACCCTATAAGTAGAGTTTACAGGAGGAAACCTAAGTCCACAACCGAATCAAGATTTAATGCTATGGAAACAAGTATTTAATCAAGATAAAGTAGAAAAAAAGGGACTAAAAGAAACATTTATGTCATTTATGTTAAAAATGATCTTAGGGTTAGTTCCCCCCAAAGGAATGAATGAGGAAACGGGAGACATTTTTTTTGAGATCAAGCGATCGCCAAAAGGGAAGCTAAAAATACTTTATTTAGACGAAGAAATACGCATTACAGTGGGTGAAAAAGGAACTATTTTAGTTTGTGAACGTTCAATGTGTTCTTAAATCACAAACAAAAAATTTGTGCTAAGTTAGTCACTAGATTGACTAAATCTGTGGTGTAAGGACTCATGATTAATCTCCCCCCCAACCCACCCCCAGAACCCTCTGAGGGTAGTACGTCTATATTGCAAAAATTCGTCAACTTTATCAAGAAACCCTCAACACTGATCGCTGGTGGAGTGTTAGTATCGTTGGGGGTTGCTACCTATGGAGGGGTGAGTTATTTTGTCTATGAAAAGTTATCTCCTTTGCTGTCTAAACAGTTGAGTAAAGTATTAGAAAGAGAAGTAAGCGTTGGGGAAGTTGAAAGTTTTTCTTTTAACCATATTCGCATTGGACAAACCTCTATTCCTCCCGCAGAAACCGACCCTGATAAGGTCTATATAGACGGTTTAACGGTTCAATTCAATCCTTTACCTTTATTAATTGGACAACCTTTAGATATTGATATTACTATCGATAATCCTAATCTATATGTTGAACAAAATCCTTCGGGAAAATGGTTAGATTTTCAGGAACGAGAACAACTTGAAGACGTAACTGAATTGAATTTGCCCATTGATATTGATGCAGATATTGAGTTAAATCAGGCTAAGGTTGCTTTGCTTCCCAAGGGATTTGAAGAACTGGTTAAAATTGATTCAAATGGAACCGCAGGTTATACTTATAAATCTAATGAAGAACAAGCGATCAATTATGATTTAGATGTTTCTTTATTAAACAGTGCTATTGCTGTTAAGGGAGAAACAAATATAAAATCCTTCCAAACTGAAGCAGAGTTAATGATATCTCAATTAGCTCTGCCCGAGTTAGCAACCTTAATTCCTAATTTACCAGTTACCTTAAAAAGTGGTTTAATTGACAGTGATTTAAACATCAATGTACCTTCTTTAGAAGGAATTGAAGGAACAGAAGGAAACGGCGATTTTAAATTATCTAATGTTCAAGCATCGTTGGAACCGTTGAAAGTTCCTATTAAGCTTGATTTAGGACTAAACTTTGCTAATAAAACCGTACAATTCAACGAAAGTCGATTGAGTTTAGGGGAATTTGTTACCGATATTGAAGGATCGCTGAATTGGCAAGACGGTTATAATATTGATGTTAATATCAATCCCTTTTTACTGAGAAATTTATCTAATATTTTAGCTATTAAATTGCCTGTGAATTTAGCAGGGGAAATTGAAGGAAAAATAAGAGTAACAGGAGAAATTAAAAATCCTGTGGTAACGGGTACAATTGACAATAGCAAACCTTTATTAATTGAGAAAACAAGAATTGAAGAATTAAAAACCGTTTTTCAAGCAAACTTAAATCAAATTAACCTCAAAGAATTTAACGTTAAACCAACAGCAGGAGGCAATATTACAGCAACGGGAAAAGTTGATTTAGGTATATTAAAAGCCCTAGAAGAAAATAAAAAGATTGATTGGCAAAAAATGTCCATTGCTTTAGGATTTGAAGCTAATTTACCAGGTAATGAATTAGCTAAACCTTATTATCAGTCTCCTAAAAATGTTAGTTTAGGAACTCTAGAAGCCAAAGGTAACATAGGAGGAACATTAGCAGAACCTAAAGGTAAAATCGAATGGTCTGCCCCTGGTGTGATAAGAGTTTCAGGAGAAAATATATCAGGCAAAGGGTCTATCCTTTTGGGAGGAAAAGATATCTTAATTCGGGATACTGTATTAACCTCAAATCAAGGCAATATTACTGTTCAAGGATTAGGAAATCTAGAAAAGAAACAATGGCAAACCTTAATAACTGCTAACAGATTTGCTCTCGATCCCTTTGTAGAATTAGCCTGTTCTTTTATTATTTGTCCCCAAGAAGTTGTAACCCAAGCTGTTACCCTTACGGGTGGCAATATTAATGTGGCTGGAAAACTGGATAATTTTGCTCTTGATGCCATTAAAAGTCAGGGTAACTTGCAACTGCAAATTGGACAAGGTGCGATCGCCCTCAATACCGCTTTATCTCAAGGTAATCTTACAGCAAGGGCTGCGGTATCTGGTTTAACCGTTGATCCCTACATTCCTAACCTAGCAGTCCCTGTTCAACTTAGTAGAAGCAATCTTAATCTTTCTGGTTCCCTTACAGATATCTTTAAAGATGGACAGTTCAATATTAACCGTCTCAATGTCAACGGTAATGCACAGTTACTGGTTAACGGTAGTCCCATCAATGCCAATATAGAAGTAGGTAACGGCATCTTAACCACCATAGCCAAAGTGGGAACCATTGCTCTTAACCCTATCATTCCTGATTTACCTGTACAATCTACCTTAGTGAGTAGCGATCTGGTGTTGACAGGAAACCTTAACTCCCTGCTTTCATCCCTAGGAAATACCCCAGATATTAGTAGTTTTCGGGGCAATGCCAATGTACAATTAACTGTTGAAGGTAGTCCTGTTCAGGTAGTAGGTAACTTAGGCAGTGGTCAAGTTCGTGGTTTGGTAGACCTTTCCAGCCTATCCTTGGATGCTATTGTACCTAATCTACCTGTTAACGTGCGATTGGTAGATGGACAAGCAGTCGTTTCTAGTAATGTATTACCCCTGTTGTCTCCTAAACCCGATCTCAGTACCGCCCAAGCTACCGTTAACTTACAACTAGCAACCGCTGATGGAACCATTGACACCCTCACCCGTTTACAAAACAATCAATGGACAACCGAGGTCACTGCATCCAACCTCAAACCTAACGTAATTCTTGCCCAAATTGCTCCAGAACTGCCTGAACTTGATATTGATGACATAAATGCTAAAATTTCTCTTTCAGGAAGCTTATCGAGGCTTTTTGACGAGAACGCCATTATCCCTATCAATGCTAATAATATCACGGTGCGGGCTAACGGACAAAGCCTAAACGCCACAGGGAATATTATTGTTTCCGATCCCCTCACTGCCCCAGATGCAAGGGTTAACCTGTCCGTTCAAGGAACTTCTACCCTAGATGATTTACCCCTGACCCAATTCATCTCCTTACTCCCTGTCCAAAGAGACTTTCTCCCCGAAGAATTGAAACTGCAAGGGGTAGGAACCTTTGAAGGAACTCTGGTGGGACAAAATCTACTGACAGCCCCTACAGCCCCTGGTAATATTAGGCTAAATGGGGATCTAACCCTACGCAACCTTGTCTTTAACGATCGCAAGTTTGAACCCCTATTAACCGGCAAACTCAACGCCACCCTTGGCCAAACCATTGCCTTAGACGTACGGGGTAAAGAAGATGTTATTGCTGCATCCTTGCAACCTTGTACCCGTCCAGACTGTCCAGTTCCTTATCTTCCAGTGGCCTTTGAACTCCGTCAACAAGCAGGAGATCAAGATCCCATTGCCGTCACTGGTAAGCTACAAGGGGATGAGTTAGTGGCTAAAATTGAGCAATTTCCCTTAGATATTTTCAAAATTGCCCCAGGAGGAGACTTTGGTGTTCCAGGCTTTTTATCAGGGGAAGTGCAAACCGAAGTGGTCATCAACCCCTACACCTTAGAAGGAAGAGGGAGACTGGTGATTGATAAACCCAGTATTGGTTTTGTAGAAGCCACCCAATTAACCGCTGATGTCCTCTATCAAGATAATATCGCTAAGTTACAAAACGCCACCCTTACTTTAGGACAAAGTTTATATGCGGTGCAAGGCTCCCTTAACTTGGAGTCTGGGGATATTGACGGTCGACTAAACATAGAAGAAGGTCGCTTAGAAGACATCTTTATTGCCCTGAAATTATCCAGTGTCGAACGGTTACTAGACGTATTGCAGATCAAACCCATTGACTACCAAAACGCTGCTGCCATCCCTCCCCAGTCCTTAGGGGAAGAACAGGAGACTATCGCTGAAAAAGTTAACTTATTAGCCGTCATTGACCAAAAAATTCGTGAATTAGCCGATGAACGAGAAAAAGGAGGGGTTCCGACAGAATTGGACTTTCGAGGTAATTTTGATTTGAATGTTGCTTTAGGAGGAACCATTTATAAACCGAATCTTAGTATTGCCTTAAGTGGTAAAAACTGGGAATGGCATCCCCAAGCACCCTATCCTGATATCGTAGAACCTTTAGGATTAGTCATAAGAGATGAATCATTTATTCCCATTAATAATGTTGCTCTAAATGCTGATTTAACCAATAATGTTTTAACCATTAATCCTGCTAGAATTCAAATTAATAAAACACAACTGGGACTAGAAGGTACGTTTTCTTTACAAGAAATTTCAGCAAATTGGCAAGTTAACGATTTCTCTTTGGCTACCATTAATAATTTTATTACTGTTCCTGTGGATGCAACAGGGGCTTTAAACGCTTCAGGAACCATTACAGGGAGTCCTTTTAATCCTCAACTTCAAGGACAATTTGCCTTAGTTAATACCACATTTCAAGGACGACCGTTAGAAGTAACCCTTGCAGGAAAATTTGGTTATCAAGGTCAAAGATTTCAACTGGCCACCACCGATGATTCGATTGTTTCTGCTTCCATTGATATTCCCTTTCCTACCTACACCGATAATGATAATTTTGCCATTAATCTTAACTTAGATACAGAAGCCTTAAAATTAGTTAGTGTGTTAACCGGTGAACAAGTTTTCTTAACCGATGGAGAAGGAGAAATTAATGCTCAAGCGAGTGGAAACTTAGACTTATCTCAAGGGTTATTTGTATCTAACTTAAATGCAGGGGGAACTATTACCTTAAATGAGACGATTTTCCAAAGTGCAGCTTTACCCCAACCGTTAACCGTCAGTGGAACTGTTACGATTAACGATCAAGTGATTAATGTAGAACAAATACAAGGAAATTTTGCCGATAGTACCCTAAATATTGCTGGAGTTTTACCCTTATTTCAACCACAAACTAATATAGAAAATCCCCTAAAAGTTGCCATAGAAAAAGGAGAAATTAATCTAGAAGGACTCTATCGAGGATTAGTTGATGGTACAATTATGGTCACAGGTTCTGCGATTCAACCCATTGTTGGCGGTGATGTTCGTTTAATGAATGGAAAAGTCCTACTTCCTACAGTAAGCTTACCAGAATATGAAAGTGTTGTTAGCCCTTCCCTTGATGATTCTAACCCATTTGCTAATGTCTTAGACCAGTGGACGACACCTCGTCGTTCATCTCAACCTGATGATAAACCTAAGCCATTTATTCCCCAATTACAAAATTTGAATGTTAGTTTAGCTAATTTATTTATTGAAGTTTCCCCCTTATTTAACTTTGAATTTGGTGGAGATGTTACAGTGGATGGTTCTTTAGATAATCTGAGTGATCTCAAACCACAAGGAAGTATTATTATTACCCAAGGAAATATTAATTTTCTCGACACTCGCTTTTTAATCGAACGTCGTCATCGCAATGAAATTGTTTTTACTCCTGAACAGGGGTTATTAAATCCAAGTTTGGATTTACAACTAAGAACTATTGTTTCAGAAGTTTCCGATCGCTCTAAACAATTTCGGAGTGCAGAAACCACTGAAATTCCTGATGATAGTTTGAATAAAGTACAACGAATTGATATTAATTTAGCTCTCAATGGTTCTCTTTCTCAATTAATACCTACCCTGGGAAATAATGAATCTAGAATTTGTCAAATTCAGAACCCACTTGAACCGATTCGTACCTCTACTCAACTCACACAGGAGGACTTAGATCGGGTTAGCAGTTGTTTACAAATATTAGCCAATCAAGGAACTACGGATCAACAATTGTTAAGTAATCCTGTTATAAAACTTACCAGTAGTCCTCCGAGAAGTCAAGGGGAAATTGTTAGTTTATTAGGAGAACAAGTTCTGGTTTTAGCAGAAGCATTGCAAGGACAAAGTACAGAACAATTAATTCAATTTGGAATTGTTCAATTGGCCCTACCAATGGTCTTTCAAAACTTGATTTATGATGTAGAAACGTCCATTAGTGAAACCATAGATAGTACGGATTTTCGTATTGTTCCTTTCTTAGAAACTATCTACGAAGTGGAAGATAAAGGTTATGTTCGTCTCTCTTATGATTATGCTTTCAATGAGTTTCGTGTTAGGTATGAGAAACGATTTTAGGAGTCAGGAGTTAAGCTATAGCAGTTCCCATACTTGTGAGCTACAAACTCTTCTAGTTTGAGGAGTTAGGAGTTCGGGAGGGCAGACTTCGCCCGATGCTCCCCAGCAGGAGTTCAGAAGTTCAATATTAGGTGTACCTCATGAGTCCAGGAAATGCTATATTAGACTGACGGGGAGAGGGTTTATTAATTCGTTGCTTAACTTAATAATGTGTGGTTTAAATGTAAAATAGCTTACTAGATAATATCCTGTTAATTAACAATAAATGGGGAATAGGAGTAGGGAATTAATGTCTACTTCTATTCCCCTAACTTATATTAAGTACGAGAATAAGAAACGATCCAAGTCCCCACATACATCCGTAAAGGAATTTGTCCTGATGTTAGCACGTCACCAATAAAGTAATAAGTCCCAGAACTGGGATTTTTGACGTTAGAAAAGACAATTTCAGCAGAATTTCCTGCTTCTAGGGGTTCCTTTAATTCAATTTCAACAACACGACTCTCTTTATCCCAATAAACTTCTCTGAGGGGAAGAGATTCGCCTTCAACTCGTACTTCTACAGAATTAGTGTTGAATTTACCATCAAATTCGGGATCTTTGAGATATGAGATAAAAAACTTACTGACCCCTTGGGTTAATTTCTTTTTGGAGATCCGTAGTCTCATCCGTTCCCCATAAAATCTGGGTCGTCCATTAAAATCCAGTTTATAGTTTAGGATGTCGCTGCGATTTTCAACACCACTAAAAATAACCAGTCCAGATCCACCATTAGCTAAAGACAAGGTTTGCACACCAGCTAATAAACATCCAGATAAGGCTAAAGTGGCCATAAAGCGTTTAGATACTTTTGCTGCTAAGGCTTTGACTTTATTCATAATTAACTCTGTTTTAGAATCACTCGTTGTTAAGATAGAGCGATTATTGTTCACTCCTATTCATAAGGATAACAAAAGATTGACAGTTATTAGTGATATAGCAATTCCCATATTTGTGAGGTAAAAACTTTTCTAGTTTTAGGAGTTAGGAGTTCGGGAGTTCGGGAGTTCAGGAGTTCAGGAAATGCTATACATTAGGAAATGAAGTGTCTTCAGGGTTATTATGAGTGAGGAACAAAGAATTAAAGATCGGTTCTGAATAATTATGAGTGACAAGGAGTAACCCAAAAATGCTTTATCTTCTGGATTTTCAGGTAGAATATGGTTCAACCATGACCCAAAAGGATCTCTTCTCTGTGTGGTCACAAGAAGCAAAAGCAGCTTTAAATGCAAAAAAAGCGGGGGTCGTTGTAGATTTATGGAAATGTGTGGGAGAACGACGGGTTATTGCCATTGTTAATGTAGAATCTCCCGATATGCTCGATCAAATTCTTTTTACTTTACCCATTATGAAGGCAATGGGGCAATACGTGAAGGTTAAAGTCACTTCACTGCGTCGTTATGAAGACTTTGCTAACGATGTTAATCAATGGTTAAGGGCTTGATCTAGAAAAGTCCCTGGTTCATCTAACTATCAAAAATCTAGGTTAAAAGTTCAGAAACTTCTTGACACTCTCCCGTTAAGCTAAGGCTGTAACGGGAGATTCTTGGTTCATAGAAACCTGCTGTTTAATACAAGTATTAACGAGTCTTACAGTCTCTCCACAAGCTTGAAATTCCGAAT
>JASJDW010000012.1 GCA_030064955.1 Crocosphaera sp. | reverse complement strand
CGACGGTTAAAGGAATGTCGTCAGAAGCAACAGTCTTTGACCTTATCAACCCTAGCACTAGGGTTTTTAGACAATAGTGCAAAACATCAACTCAGAAGTCGGGTTCAAGCTGTGGGGTTATTTTTGATTATTCCTTTAATTGGGACAATAATAGGACTACCTTGGCTGTTTAAAGAGATTCAAAGAGAAAGTCAACTAAATGCTGATAAAAGACTGTTACAAAACTGTCCAGAAAAACAACAACATTGTCCAGGGAGACGGGAAGCATTAGAACGGTTGGTTAAAGCAGGAAAATCATTGGCATATTTGGAGTTTGACAATGCCTATCTCTATAGTGTCAACCTCAACTATGCCAACCTTTACGATGTCAACCTCAGATATACCTACCTCAGATATGCCGAGTTCTACAATGCCAACCTCAACTATGCCTACCTCAACCATGCCAACCTCAACTATGCCTACCTCAACTATGCCTACCTCAACTATGCCTACCTCGAATATGCCAACCTCAGCTATGCTAACCTCAACCATGCCTACTTCTACAATGCCAACCTCAGATATGCCAACCTCAGATATGCCAATCTCAAAGATGCTAGGAGCAGCCCTTTCAAGGTGTTGATTTTGTTGCCTTATTTTGGGCTAAAATTTTAGCAGTAGAAATATGAGGTCGCTTAACAGGACGAGTCCGTTTCCTTTTTCGTCTAGTCTTTTTCGGCCCGCGAGGGTGAGACTGAAGAGTCTCTAAATTAATACGATTGGCTAAATCTCGAAGAAGTTTACTAAACTGTATCAGACTCATTGGCGCGAAAACTTCCCATTCTTGAGGTGGAATAGCGATCATCATGCCACGATAAATTCCGCTAATTTCATCGATGAGATAAAAACTCGAAACTTCAAGTTCAATTTTTTGAGTGCCATGAATACTTCTGAGGGCAGCTAGTACCACGCTAAGAATATTATAGGAAACTAGAGCAACACAAAAGGCAAATAAAGCAGCTTTGGGATAACCGAGTGTCTTGATTTCACAATTAAAGACAACAGTGATGATTTGGAAAAGAGTTTCAATAGTCCAACGTTGACGATAAAATTGAGCGATATTCAAAGCATCTGCCACATTCATGGGAAGATTAGTCAGAATAAAAATATCGGAATCTCCATCACGGGTTTTTTCATCTAAAACCACTTTTACTCGCCTAATTTTACCTAAATATCCACCTTCATCACTAACAACAACTTTTTGTTCCCAGACTTTGCCCCCATTCACTTCTCCAATGTAACTCCAAGGTTCTGGCTTGTGCCAAGGAAAACATTGATGTTCTCGGATAATAAAATAGCCCTCAGCAGCGACGATGCCACTTAAAAAGTTTAAAGTGCAAAAATTACGGTCAGCTATCCAAATATCATCTTCTTCTACGGTTTTTAAGACCATATCGAGCAAAGAACGTTCTTGAGCGTGACCATCTTCCGTGGGAAAGACATCAATGGCTAATGTCAAAGCTGGGTCAAGCACTACCAAAGATTGTCCAGGTAACGGCGCACTATTACATGAACGCAGAGGTTTCAGACGATGTTGTGAAGCACCAAGAGCATTCCCATCTAAAATTTTGACTCGATAACCAGGCAACCAATCTGAGCAATTTCCCTTTAAATGCCTGATGATTGCCTCCATTTCCATCGCAGTTTCCCTGACGAGTTCAGCACTAACCTGAGACTCCATAGAATTCAGTTTGTTATACACAGAAGTCACTGAAACCTTCATTTGAGAGACTTGGGATTGATAAGCTGCATGAATTGAAGGTCGAATCCCACAAGTGACAGAATTCATCATTTCTACCACTGTAGAAAACATTAGTTCTCTTGTGTACTGATTTTCTGCGCTTCTCTCAAATAGTGCGTCTAGTTTTTGAGGAGATAAGATTTTTTCGAGCAGTCCACGAACCATAACCGACACTGGACTTTCTTCAACAAAACGCTCAAATACCTGCCCTAGAATCATTCTCCCTACTTCCTAGATTAGCAACATAGATTCTTTTACCTAACTATAATTTGAGAATAATCACAACACCTTGAAAGGGCTGCTTCTATTGTTGTTGAAACAATTAAATTTAATTCAGTTGCTTCTCTATAAACAAATTCATATTGCTCTTGAGACTGTTGTTTGATTTGTTTAAGAGCAATGTTTAGCTGTAAATTAATTTCCTGGGGGAACTTATTAAAATAATCTCGCTTTACTTGTTTTAATTCTAAGTAGACAAGCACTTTCATACCCGCTCGAAATGAGGCGGCAACAAACATGGGAAAGTATTTTCCAATCGCCTCTAGTCCCTCTTTCTGACAAAGACAGCGAAAAGCAACTCAGGCACTCCTTGTGTTCCTCTCGGTTGTGTAACTGGTTTTGTCCATCCCCATCTTGCGTCTTTCGTTACTTGAAAGTACGGATTCGAAGAGCGGAAGAAGGTATCTGCAATTGTGGGAATATGCCTTGTAATACTTTCTTTTGGCCGATACCGAATTCGCCAAGGTGCTTTAGGGTGATTTTGATCTAGTCCACGCTCATACCATATATCAGGTAAACCAAGTGTATTTAGACAATCACTTTCAGAAAGATTAGCTAAAGGATCTTGATCTTCTTGATTTTCATTAAAATATGCCCAGTTTGGTCTATCAGGCTTACGTCTAAAAAATCTTCCCAATTTGTTTGTAAGCTCCCAGGATACTTTCGTGCTTCAGAAACCATAGTTTGAACTTTTTCCAAGTACATGACGTGATGCAATAAAGTGTCGGTTTTAACCTCAGATTCTGCTCCTTGACAATATAAATTATGTTGGTGTTTATTCCAAATTTTTTTGCAAGCATTTTTATAAGAAGTTCTAACAGCTTCTGAGGAAGAAACTCCTTTTTCTAGTTCCTCTTGATAAGATTCTGAAATCAAATTTAATAAATTAGCAAATAAATCTGATTCAATATACTTTTCGTTAAAAATATTAAAAATAATATATTTTCCTTCACGGATTTTTCTACCTTCACATAACCAACTAAAAAAATGGGCTTTTTGTATCTTATCAAGGTTAAAATATGCTTGTTTACATTGCTGAGTTGGCATTTCCTAATCCTAGTGAATTTTTCTAAACAACCATGTTTTCCCTTAAACAGATATTATTCAGGTACAGTTTAAGGTTAGACTAATATAATAACCTTAAAAATTAGTAAAATCACTTCAACTTAATAGAAATTAAATAAAAATTGGCTGTTTGTCAAGATTCAATGATTTTGGCATAAACTTACTAGGGAATTAAGACTGGAGCGTTCCCCTAAGATCTTTATAAACACTCACTCCGTATGATTATCTACTTTCTAAAGCGGATTCAGAATTTCTAAATTATAGATGACGACTTCTGCCAACACTTTCGTTAAACCTGTACGGTGGGCAAAAGAGGCACTTATTTAAAGCTATCATAGTGTCTAAAATGCTTGCCCACCGATCAAGTAAAGTTATTCTGCTGCTACAGGGTAAACGCTGACCTTTCTGCGACTTTTCGTTTTATATTCAAAAGTAACAACTCCGTCAATTAAAGCGAAGAGGGTATCATCATTGCCTCGTCCAACGTTGTTTCCTGGGTGAACCTTTGTTCCTCGTTGGCGAATGAGAATATTACCCGCTTTGACCACTTCGCCACCGTAACGTTTAACCCCGAGTCGCTGGGCCCGAGAGTCCCGTCCGTTTCTGGTACTTCCTGTTCCTTTCTTGTGAGCCATAATGCTTTATCTCTGTTGTAATATTAAGTCTATTGTAGGATTATTCTTCTTCTGTGGTGTCTGAGGCTGTGTCTGAAATAACAGAACCATTGAGACTAATAGAATTAATCATTAAACGACTTAATTCCTGACGATGACCCCGTTTTTTACGAGTTTTCTTTTTGGGACGCATTTTATAAACGATTACTTTCCGTCCGCGTCGTTCTTCCATAACCGTTCCTTCAACGGTTGCCCCTTCAATAAAAGGCTGTCCAATGGTGATTTCATCGTTATTGTTAATCAATAAGACCTTATCAATGACATAAGAACCATCTTCATTAGCACTGAGACGATTAATATCATAAAAACGGCCTGGTTCAACACGGAGTTGAGTTCCCCCCGCCTCAATAATAGCGTAGCTCATAATTTTGTCCTTAGTTTAGTTGCCGTACAGGTAGCCCAAAGTTAAAACCGTTAATGATTATGCTTTGTGCTTTTAGGAATGTCATAACCTGATCCGAGCACCGAATCAGACACACAATCGCTTATTATAAAATATTTTAATTAATTATGTCAAATTAGTTTTCATCCCCAAAGTCAATAAAGACCATACCTGTTTTCTTATCTGTCAACCATTTTTTATACTTTTCGTAAATTTCTACCCCTGGAATAGCCTCTTTGAACGCTTTGGGTTGTTTATATTGACTGGGAGGATGTTCTTGACGAATACCCATGATAGCTTGATATGGTTTGTACCATTTTTGCATCACTTTAATTAAGTCATCAAACTTCAAATGAGAAATACCATGTCGATTGGATAAAGCAATAAACTGAATCATTAACCCATAGGTTTCGGGAGTAGTTTGTCGTTGAGAGAGTCCAATAATGTCCCGTAATTTTTCAAAGGTTTCATAATTAACTCTAACCAATGACACTAACCCTTTGAAGTCTAATAAATCCCGTTTACCTAAACTTTGAATCAACTCAGAGATGACCCGCAAAATAGAATAGTCCCCCAGTTGATAGGCTTTGAAACGGGACAATAATTTTAATCCTAATTCGTTATCCGATAATTGATCAATATATTTAACATAGTTTTGTAAGGCTGTTTTTCCTTCTTCTGTTTTAATTTGGGGGAGAACATCAGCCAATCTCATTTGCATTTGTTCTCGAAACACTTTGGTATTTTCATGATCTAATAATAAACTTTCCACAAAGTTATAAAATTCTTGCTGTTTTGTCCCACGATACCGTAACTCTGCTTGGTCAATAGAAATAAAACAATCTTTAGCGTCAATGGCCGCTTTTAGTAGTTGCAAACTTTCATAGAGTCCCTGATATTCATTAATTCCTTTACGCAGTAGATACTGCATTTTGACAAAGACTAAAAACTCATCTTGTCCAAATTTTTCGTTATCAATGGCTTCAGCCGTTTTTGCAAATACTTTAAGGTCCGTCATCTCCCGATTATGCAAAAATAGCGCACTTTCTGAGACTTCTTGTTTACTAAGCTTTCCCAGCAAGTCGTCTACAAGACTATCTTCCCCTATGACGGAACGATTCCACCAAGGAACGTCTTTATGAGAGTCTGGGGAGAGTGAAGTAATAGGAGTATCAGTCTTTTTGTTCATCAGGGTTTATCCTCTGGAGTCACAGATTACGCATCAGTTAGGATTCAGTACGAGTAGACTGGCTTGGCCATCAAGGTATTTGATAGGATTAAAGGACATAGTTGCTCAGATTGCACTGAAATATGGCCAGGATTTAGACTACGATATTATCTTTCCCAAAAATTCTGATTGAAGTAACATCTACAGAGGTTTTGCAGCAAAATTTTTTGTATATGGAGAAATGAGGTACACCTATATATTCAACTTCTGAACTCCTGCTGGGGAGCATCGGGCGAAGCCTGCCCTCGCGAACTCCCGAACTCCTAAAACTAGATAAGTACAAAGAAGAAGCTAGGAAATGACTGAAATAATCGATAGAAAATACTGTCTGTTTTCACTAAAATAAAGTATAAATAAAAGGAGCGATCGCTGATCCTTGAGTGAAAACAATTAAAGCACCTAATAATACTAAAGTAATAATTAATGGGGCTAACCAATATTTTTTACGTTCGTTTAAAAAGCCCCATAAATCTTGTAAAAGCTCAATAAATCCTTCCATCAATAAGGTTTCTCCATACTAACTTTATTTTTAATTTGACTAGAAATGCGATAAGTTTCTAATCTAATTTCAAACTTTCTGTTAAGGGGATCTCGTTTAATTATTTTCATGATCATCGCCATTGGTATCACAATGATAAAGAAAATAAGCCCCAAAATAAGACGACTATTTACCCATGCAAGTACCTGAGCAACTCTCATCCATCCTTGATAAATAGGGGAAAGAGATTGAGGAATCAATAGGGCTAAACTAGCTAAAATGCCCGCAATAATCCAGGGAATTAAAGGTAAATTATGACCCCATAATAAGGGTAATATTAAGCCAAATAATAAGGCAATAATGGTAGCCATTAATAAGCCAAAATCCCCTAACCCTCTTTTATCTAATTTAGGTATTTCATGAAACATCTTTTTACCTCCTTGGTTAATTAATCTAGTTCAAATTCTTCTTTCCAAGATTCATCTTTTCGCCATTGAGGTTGTTTAGACTTCTCTAATAAATAATTATTAATCACTAAATAATCCATCTCTGTACGCATAAAGCAACCATAGGCATCTTCAGGGCTACAAACAATGGGTTCTCCCCTAACATTAAAGGAAGTATTGACTAGAACGCCACAACCCGTCAATGCTTCAAATTGTTTAATTAATTGGTAATAACGGGAGTTAGTTTGACGGTGAACAGTTTGCACCCTTGCTGAATAGTCAACATGGGTAACAGCGGGAATTTTTGAGCGAGGAATTTTTAATTTATCGATACCAAATAATTGTTTTTGTTCCTCAGTCATAGGGATATGTAAGTCTTTTTTAACTTCTGCTACTAATAACATATAAGGACTGGGTTTATCTAATTCAAAATATTGGTTAACTTTTTCCGCTAAAACAGAAGGAGCAAAGGGCCGAAATGACTCTCGATATTTAATTTTCAAATTCATTACTGACTGCATTTTTTCATTACGAGGATCACCGATAATAGAGCGATTTCCTAATGCTCTAGGACCAAATTCCATCCGTCCTTGAAACCAACCCACCACATTGCCTTGGGCTAAAATTTCTGCTACTTTGCTAAACAATTCACTGTTTTCTAAATAAACATAATTAGCTCTAACATCATCAAAATATTCTTGGGCTTCTTCGTCTCTAAACTGAGGACCTAAATAAGCTCCTTGCATTCCATCATAATGAGCTACATAACGGGGATTTTCTAAGTATTGATGCCAAATTGCTAACGCTGCACCAATGGCACCACCTGAGTCTCCTGCTGCTGGTTGAATCCAAATATCTTTAAATTTTCCTTCTCGTAAAAGCCTTCCATTAGAGACACAATTTAAAGCAACTCCTCCAGCTAAACATAAATTATCTATCCCTAATTCTTTGTGGGCAGCATTGGCTAATTTTAAAACAATTTCTTCTGTAACTTTTTGAATAGATGCAGCAATATTCATCTCCCGTTGACTGATTTGACTTTCTGGCTTTCGGGGGGGTTGACCAAACAGTTGAGCAAACTTACGATTTGTCATAGTCAAACCAGTTGCGTAGTTAAAATAATCCATATTGAGGCGGAATGTTCCATCCTCTTTAATATCAATTAAATGTTCTAGGATTAAATTCGTATACTTGGGTTCCCCATAAGGGGCTAAACCCATCAATTTATACTCTCCAGAATTGACTTTAAATCCTGTATAATAAGTGAAAGCAGAGTATAGTAAACCTAAAGAGTGAGGAAAGTCGATTTCCCACTGAGGAATCATTTGATTACCTTCCCCTAACCATAAAGAAGTTGTTGCCCATTCTCCTACAGCATCTAAACATAAAATAGCTGCGGTTTCAAAGGGACTGGGAAAGAAAGCAGAAGCGGCATGAGATTGATGATGTTCTGTAAATAATAAAGGGGGAAGTTGAGTGGTTGTACAGTTAGCTAACTTAGCTAATTCTTTCTTTAAAACTGTCTTTAAATATAATTTTTCTTGTAGCCATGCTGTCATGGCTGTAACAAAAGAACGAAACCCTTGAGGCGCGTATGTAATATAGGTTTCTAAGAGTCTTTCAAAGGTAATTAAAGGCTTTTCATAAAAAACAATATAATCTAACCCTCTTAGGGAAAGATTAGCTTCTGTTAAAACATAACCAATGGCATTCCTCGGAAACTTAGGATCGTGTTTTTTCCGTGTAAACCTTTCTTCTTGGGCTGCAGCAATAATTTTTCCCGATTGAACTAAAGCTGCTGCGCTATCGTGATAATAGGCAGAAATGCCCAAAATATTCATCTTTAATTCAATCCTCCACCCTGTTATACTGCCAATGGTGTGATCGAGGATATGCCTAGATCACAATAAATAAACTACAGAATAACACAATAGACGCAGAAAGCTAAAATAAGATTCTCCTAGGAGAAACTATAAAATGGCAACGATAGCTAACGTAATACCAGTCCATAATAGGGTCTTACTACGGGCAGAACATAAACCTGGTAACATCATAATTGTTTATCTCCATCAACAATAGAGAATTCAACTCCATCTATCTCTACTATACTATTCCTGATTTAGAATGAACTCAGTATATTTTAGGTGGATCGAGATTCATGAGTTAGTCGCTCCGCAATAGCCACGAGTCCCCAAAGAAAGATTAAGATGGTTATCATACTCATCATCAGTATTTCCTCTTATGTTAACTTTCATAAAGTTCTTAAATCAGATTGTAGCTTTCTTGGATAAGAATCCGAAGGGAGGATAACCGTATCTAAGTAAGTACACAAAATAAATTACACATAACTATATTTATGTCGGACTACTTATGGAAATTTATGATAATTTGACTTCATTGGTTAACTCAGTCCCTTGTTCCCAACTGCTAATATTATCAATAGTAGTTTGAGCAATAGCAGTCAAAGCATTCTTAGTGAAAAAAGCTTGATGAGCGGTGATTACCACATTTTGAAAAGACTGTAGGAGTTGAAACGTATCATCTTGAATAACGTTATCAGAATGGTCTTGAAAAAACAGATCTTCCTCTTCTTCGTACACATCCAACCCGACATACCCAATTTGACCTGTTTTTATACCATCAATTACAGCACGGGTATCAACTAATTGTCCACGACTTGTATTAATTAACATCACTCCTTGCTTCATTTGTTCAATGGTATCTCGATTAATAAGATGATGGGTTGAAGGTAACAAGGGACAGTGAAGGGAAATAATATCAGACTTTGCTAATAATTCAGGTAAATCAACGTATTTTGCCCCTGCTATCCCACTAAAATGTTCATTAGGATAAACATCATACCCTAATAAATGACACCCAAATCCTTGCATGATTTGAGCAAAAATGGTGCCAATTTTTCCAGTACCAATGACACCGATGGTACTGTTATGTAAGTCAAATCCCAATAAACCATCCAGGGTAAAATTATCATCTCTAACTCGATTGTAAGCTTTATTTAACTTACGATTTAGCATCAAAATTAACCCCACTGCGTGTTCGGCAACTGCGTAGGGAGAATAAGCTGGAACCCTGACAATTTTTAACCCTAATTCACTAGCTGCTTGCATATCAATCATATTATATCCAGCACACCGTAGGGCAATTAATTTAGTTCCTTGTTCAGCTAAACTCTTTAAAGTGGCTGCATTAGCTACGTCGTTAACGAAGATACAAACGCAGGAAAACCCATTCGCTAAAGATGCTGTTTTTTCGTTCAATTTAGTTTCAAAGTATTCCAATTCATGGGGAGAGTTAGCTGCTTGATTGGCAACGTCTAAAAATTGGCGATCATAAGAACGGGTACTAAAAACAGCAACTTTCATAACTGACAACATTAAGGTTTAGTTAATTGATAGATTATAGATTAGCTAGAATAATCGTAACAAAATTATTAGTCTTTGATTAATTACAAAAAAAGGGAAGTTAAAATCTTCCCTTTGGCATCAACACTGCTTAAAATTGATTAACATTGAGTTGTGCTTCTGTTTGAACATAATCTTTTAAGTCAATAGAAACTGGTTTGGCATTCCAAATCTTATTACAATAGTCTTGAATAGAGCGATCGCTGGAAAATTTACCCATTCTCGCTACGTTTAAAATGGACATTTTACTCCAGTTTTCTTGATCTTTATAAGCTTGAGATACTTTTTCTTGACATTCAATATAAGATTTGTAATCCGCCAACAAAAGATAGGGATCATGGTAAAGTAAATCATCAATAATGGGCTTAAATAATTCAGGATCGCCTCTTCAAGCTTGCTGTATTGTAAAATTTTAGAGAAACAATAGATATAAAGTTTCAAAAATTTTAATCTTTGATATGAATTAGCAGTAAAAGTCTATTAGTTTAATGGTAATATAAGTATTCTCTAAGTTTAGGTTAACTCTAGATTAACTTTTGTTTTATGGCCAGAAGAGATATAATAATTAAATATAATATTTGTTGAATATGAGGACAATTTAATGAAAAATGAAACAGTAGAAATCGGGATCTTACCTATGGTTGAAGAAAATCAACAACCGCAAAAATCTCTAGATCCCTTAGCAGAGAACTTTGATTTTGATACTTGGGCTAAAATGGTAAAAAAACAGATGAAAAAATCCTTGTCATATCCTTTTAACCACTATTTATCCCAATAATTGATAAATTTAAAATATTTTGTCTGAAATAAGCCTATCTCATCTGTTCATTTCTCAAATAGAAATGCCATATATGAAATCTATCTAATTGGCTAGAAAAATTTGCATAGGATAAGATTCAGCCACTAATTGATTGGCCTTTGCTTCAACATTTACATTAGAGTCAAAAGAAGATTTAGGTTGAATTTCTTCAAAATCCATTAACGTTTTTATCCGTTGATAAGCTTGATAAGCAACTGTGGGAAAGAAAGAAAATTTACCAGGTAACACACATAAATAATTACTATCTGAATTTGATTCAATCCAATAACTATACCGTCGTTTTTGTTCTTCTTGGCTAATAAATTCGGTTTTCACACATTCATAGCTATATAGTTGACGATTATATAACTTGTCTTTTCCAAAATACCGTTCTGCTGACTCTAAAATGGGTTCAATATCAACTCCATCAACACTATCATCATTAGCATAACCAGAATCAGCTAATAAAGAGTAAATATACTTTTCATCTCCTAGTTCTCGCTGTTGGACAAAATGATTAAAATGAAAGCGATTTTTCGTTGACATTCTGACAAAATTAGTATCCACTAAAGCAGGATAAGCGACCACCATTGCGCTACGACTTCGCTTTAATTTTGCCCTCACTTGTAAATCTTTTAAAAAGGGTTCAAATCCTTCCCCAACCGCAAAAATAAATAACTTAGCTTTCAGTCTTTTTGAACGTCCTTCTTTAGTCTTACATAGCAAACTTTTAATTCTAAGTTTACCGTAACTATCAATCAATAATTTTTCAATTTTTATTCCTGTTTCAAATGTTACTCCACGACTTAAGCAACTTGATACCAAATCTTTTAAAATTCGACTGGTGTGCATGGAACAATCCAGGGTTTTAAGGAAGTCATAATTAGAGGGTTCTACATTATAAGATAAATCAAACTGACGACAAAGATTACGGATGGTTTCTGTTGAATTTTTTAGGGAACAGTTTAAACCTTCATAATTTTCTACCTGTCCATAAGTTGGAGCTAAACATTGATTATTTACTGACCAATTATGTTGTTTTCCGTAGGCAACTTCTAATCTTCCTAAAACTCTATTGCGTTGAATATTAATTTGTATGGCATCACTTTTGAGGCGAGATGAACGAATTTCTGGGGCATCTTTTTGGGGATGAATTAAATAAACGGGTGCATCATTAAACCAACCTTTAGGGTTAGGAATAATAGCAGGATTAAAAAAATTATCTTCTTTTTCGATTAAATTAAGGTTACATTGCTCAGTAAAATAAGGGGTATAAAAATTAATTAAATCTTCAACTCCATTGACACAATTAATAAAAGTCTGAGCGTCATCTTGACCTGAATATAACGCGCCTGTATGATACCATCCTTCTAATTTTCCTGATGCTAACGTACCGATTTGAGGGGCTTTTTCTAATAGTTTAATGGACAAATTACTATGACGGGCTAAAAATTCAGCAATGGAAACTCCAGCAATACCACCACCAACAACAATTACATCAACGTATTCAATTTCTGAGACTTGAATGGGTTTCATAAAACAATGATTTGCTACTTTTTAATAATTATTTAATGGATCGGAATAAATTATAACGTAGAATAAAAGAATGGGTTAGGAGAAAAAAAGAATGGGACAAGAAGAATTTTACTTATCAGTATACCAAGATTATCGAGAACACGCACGACACAGTGAATCAACCAGAGAAACTGCTAATAATTTTATGTTAGCTATTTCAGCAGCTATTATTGGTGTAATGACAAATGATGGAAACCTTTGTCGTAATGATATACCTTTATGCATTAGTTTAATTGTTCTTGGTATCCTTGGTTTCTTGTCTTCTGTTGCTTATACAGATCGTTATCAGCGTAATAGAATACGAGCATCTAAGATCAAAGAGGCATTAGATAAATCGTGCAATCATCATAAAACACCTCAATCCCTCGACGATCTTGAAAAGAGTGCAGAGAAAGAATATAATCAAGTTCGATCTGATATTTCTATTTCTAATATTTTTTCAATAAGTGGTTTATTCAAGAAAAAAAAGGTTGTTAGGAAAAGTATTAAAGAAGGAGGGCATCATTTAGTCTGGTTTTTATTTCCCTTTGTACTGATTATTGTCGGTATTATATTAATAATACTAGCTAGCGGTAAATGTTGATTATTGAGTATAATAATGATAGATTTGTTAGTCAGAGATAACAACAAACTATCTGTATGAATTTCGCTCTTCCAGTTAAATATCGTCGCTTTTTACCTCGTTTTTATCGCCTCGCTTCAGTCAGTGTTTTATCTAACATGATGGTTCCCTTAGCAGGGTTATGTGACACGGCTTTTTTAGGTCATTTAGAGGACATTCGTTACTTAGCTGGTGTCATTCTTGGAAGTATTCTTTTTGACTATTTATATCGAGTTTTAAAGTTCATTCGTTCTGGAACCAATGCTATCACCGCACAAGCAGTGGGAAGGGATGATGAAGAAGGAATTTTACTGGCCATTTTACGCAGTGGTTTAATTGCTTTAACTATTGCTCTAATTCTAATTATTTTACAATATCCGATTGAAAAAATAGGCTTTACACTATTATCGGGTTCTCCCGATATTGAAGTATCAGGAATCGATTATTTTCATGCTAGAATTTGGGGCGCACCAGCAGTTCTACTCAATTTTGTTTTCATTGGTTGGTTCTTAGGGAGAGAGATGAAAGCAGCTATTTTCTTGTTATCTTTTGTAGGTAATTTCTCTAATGTTGGTTTAGATTACCTGATGATTTATCGTTGGGGTTGGGGAAGTATGGGCGCAGGTTTAGCCACCGCTATTAGTCAATATTTAGCCTTATTTGTTGCTGTTATTTTTATGATAATCAGTGTTAAATGGCATGGAATTTCAGGAATCATCAAAAAAGTTTTAGATAAACAAGAATTGAAATCAATTATTGCTTTAAAAGGAAACATTTTAATTCGGTTTTTTGCTCTCATTTCTGCCTATTCGATTTTCACCAATTTAAGTGCATTGTTAGGAACTGAAATGTTAGCAGCCAATGGTTTATTATTACAAATTGCCCTCTTGAGTCAATTTACCGTTCAAGGAATAGGAATGACCACTCAAACGTTAACAGGAAACTTTAAAGGAAAAGGAACCATTGAACAAATTATGCCTTTATTAGTTGTCTCTATTATTAATAGTTTGCTAATTGCTTCAAGTTTTGCCATTATTCCCTTTCTTTTTCCTGAAACTATCTTTAATTTATTAACTGATCACCAAGAAATTAGTCAAACAGTCATACAATACACTTTATGGTTATTGCCTCTTTTATGTTTAACAGCAACGGCGTTTATGTTAGAAGGGTATTTTATCGGCTTAAAAGAAGGTGCTATCTTAAGAAATGGGGTATTGATTGCCTTTTTTGTCGGATTTTCCCCTCTAGCAAGTTTATCTTATTATTGGCAAAATAATCATTTATTGTGGTCAGCTTTAACTGCTTATATGGGAACATTAATGATTACTCTATTTCTACAATTACCCAAAGTTAAAATTAATCCAGTCTCTATTGAGTCATGATGATTTTTTAATCAACAGGAATAAAGGCAATCTCAAGGAATAAATATTTTAAACTTCTATTCTAGTTTGGTGCTTTAATGACAGAACAACGTGCCGATTACGATAATCCTTGGAAAGAAGCTTTATCGCTGTATTTTCAACCGTTTATGGGGTTCTTTTTCCCTGAAATTGATGCCAACATTAATTGGAGTCGAGGCTATGAATTTTTAGACAAGGAATTCCAACAGGTGGTCAGGGATGCTGAAATGGGTCGTAGAGAAGCGGATAAATTAGTTAAGGTTTGGCGAAGAGATGGGGCTGAAATCTGGGTACTCATTCATGTTGAAATCCAGAGTCAGGCATCCTCTGACTTTGCTGAACGAATGTATGTCTATAATTATCGCATTTTTGATATGTATCGGCGGTCTGTGGTCAGTTTAGCAGTGTTAGCCGATGACCAAGATTCTTGGCGACCCAATAGATATAATAATGAACTATGGGGATGTCGGGTTGATTTTCTGTTTCCTACGGTCAAATTGCTGGATTATAAAGGTAGAAGCGAGAGTGTAGCCAATAATAATCCTTTTGCGGTGATTGTCGCTGCCCATTTAACCACGCAGCAAACGAACCAAGATCCATCTGGTCGTTATGAAGGAAAATTGAGGATCGCCAAAAGTTTGTATCAACGGGGATACAGCAGACAGGATATCTTAGAATTATTCAGGCTGATCGATTGGATGATGAGTTTACCAGAGTCCATCGAAAGTGAATTTAAACAGGAAATTAGGAATTTCGAGGAGGATTTACAGATGCCCTATGTTACCAGTGTTGAACGGTTAGCGCGTCAGGAAGGAATATCTGAGGGTGTTCTCCAACAAAAACGGGAGGATGTCATTGAAGTGCTAGAGGTTCGCTTTGAGGTGTTACCCGATGAATTAGTCGAGAAAATTAATCAAATTGAGGATTTGGAGTTATTGAAAACTTTATTAAGACGAGCGATCACTATTGGTTCTGTTGCTAACTTTCAGGGGCTTCTTGAGCAATAGAATTCCAGTGTTAGATTAACGGGGGTTTCTTTTCCAACGTAGGAAATTTTCTAAACATAAAAATGGAAATCAAGAAGAATTAAAGCTTGGGTAGAATTTTACCTGATTAAAGAAAAAATACAAAAAATAGAACGGAAGAAACTCATAATGTTTCAATTCTTAACAAGTAAGAGAAGTTTTGCAACAGTTTATTGTATTTTATCTATATTCTAATTGATTTATGTTATACCAAAATTGAGTAGAATATGAATATATGGGGGGATAATCTATGTTTTTGCAACATAAGCCCAGTGGAGATGTAATTGAAGTGTTAAACGTGGATCATCTTTATGACCCCTGCGAAACTAAAATTGTGGGAAGAAATCACTGTGGAGAAGAAATGCAAGATCCAGAACCTTTTCTCAAATCAGAATTAACTTTTCCCTCTGGTGAACCCCTTCCCCGTTGTTGGCGTGAAGCTAATTATCGTTTACAAGCTGCTTAAATAATCATTGATCAAGAAATTAGCCAACAAGTGGGTCAAAAAGGTTCAGGAGTTCAAACTTTGAACTCCTATCTTGTTTGATTTTTAACAGCCTTCCTGCCTCTAAACTCCAGTAAAGAAAAGCAATGCTTATCTGATAGGTTAAAAAAACCATCCGTAAGAATGTAACCCTTTCCCTAATAAATTAACCCCTAAATAACACACCCAAACCACCACAAAACCACTGGCGGCTAAAATAGCTGGTTTACGGCCTTGCCAACCTTTGGTAATCCGCGCATGAAGATAAGCAGCAAACACCAACCACGTGATTAACGCCCAGGTTTCTTTGGGGTCCCAACTCCAATATGATCCCCAAGCTTCATTGGCCCAAACGGCTCCGGCAATAATACCAATGGTGAGCAGAGGAAACCCTAAACCAATAATACGATAACTAATATTATCCAAAGTATCCGCTAAACTGAGGCGTTGAGGGGAAAGGGTAACGGGTTGAGATTCAATGGCAACGGTTTCTAACACGGCTGTTCCCCCATTACCATTGCTTTGCCCTAAACTGACCGTGGGTTTTTTATGATTATTATTGAGTAATTCTCGTCCCAATTTATCCCGATAACTTCCTGTTCCCACAGAACTCCCTTTCAGTTCAATGTCTTGGTTGCGAGTCACCACCAAAAAGGCGATCGCTAATACGGAACCCACCATTAAGGTTGCATAACTTAACATCATGACGCTAACGTGCATCATTAACCAGTTAGACTTCAACGCTGGAACCAGGGGGGCAGAGGTTTGCATTTCTGGGGGTAAAGACAATGCCGCAAAGGCTGTAATACCCATCGCTACGGGGGTTGTCACCACCCCAACTAAGGCACTGCGACTCATATGTTCAGCCACCAGATGAATGGCTGTTATACCCCAAGCTAAGAAAAATAAGGACTCATACAGATTACTGAGGGGAAAATAACCCGCTTCTAACCAGCGGGCCCCTAAAAGAGTCGCCATAGATAAATTAGCGATCGCTACCCCTGTTGTTCCGAGGGTAGGCAACCCGGTTAAACCAGGAAAAGCTGCCCCTGCCCAATAAATGAGCATGGTTAAAAATAACAATAGAAAAGAGCTATTATCGAGAAAATTTTGTAACGTAATTAAATCCATACTTTTGAATTTTCCAATGAAACTTAACAATAGGTTAGAGGCACAATGACAAAATCCCCTCTGATCCAACCAATAGCTTGAGACTGAAGAAATTGAACCTTTACCCAGGGGGTTCGATTTTGATCTGGCCCTGTTTGACATTCTAAAACTTTTACGCGATCGCCCACTAATCCATAGCCCAAGGAATCCTCGGAAACACTGGGGCCGTTACGAAGATTAATCCGAGAGTTGGGGTCATTGGCGGTTAGAATGGTAATATCTGTTTTGACAAAATCCCCTCTGATCCAGCCGATCGCTCCGGACTTGCTGAATTTTACCTTAATCCAAGGGACTCTTGGACCCTCCCCTGATCCTCGATTAAAGTCGATTAAACTGACTTGATCCCCTGGTAAACCATAACCCAATGATGCAGAATTGACAGTGGGTCCTGATCGTAAATTAATGCGAGAATTGGGATCATTCGCCACTAAAATCGTCTGATCAATGGCTGTTTGAGCTAAACCGGGGAACACTGCCGTCATGGATAGGGTTAACCCTAACAAACAACTCAATAATAATCGGAATAAGGAATTAATGATTGTCTTTTTTGTGTTCATGAGGTTGCAAGGGTACATAAAAGAAAGGTGGGTCATGATGGGGTAAAATCAGTCCTATTCTACAGCTAACTTTCCGCTATGAATTTTTTTGAGAAATTAACCCAACGGATCACCAGCAATGACACTTTATTGATCCTCGGTCTTGATCCTAACCCAGAAATGATGCCTCAAGGCCAAGATACCCATCAAGGGCAACAAAGTTTAATCATTGCCTTAGAAACTTGGTTAAAATGGGTTATTGAAGAAACAGCAGAGTTAGTTTGTGCTTATAAACCGACTTTAGGCTTTTATGAAGCGTTAGGCAGCGAAGGATTAGACTTATTATTAAAAGTTATTGCAGCAATTCCTGATAATATTCCGATTATTTTAGACGCAAAACATGGGGATATTAATACCAGCACCATTTTTGCTAAAACCATTTTTGAACAGTGGCAAGTTGATGCAGTAACGGTCAGTCCTTACGCGGGACAAGATCATATTGCACCGTTTTTAGTGTATCTGGATCAAGGGGTTTTTGTCCTTTGTCATACTTCTAATCCTTCCGCCGTTGCTTTACAAGAATATCCGACAGAGGAAGCTCCTTTTTATCTACAAGTTATCAAAGAAGCGAAAACGTGGGCAACCCCAGAACAGTTATTTTTAGAAGTAGGAACCACGAACTTAGAGGTTATCAAAAAAATCCGTTCTCTTGCTCCTGAAAGATTACTTTTAATGCGGAGTATTTGGAGTAAAGGGAATGATATTCATGAAATACTCAAAGCTGCTTTAACGCCTACAGGAGATGGGGTATTGATTCCTATCCCTCAAGATTTTTTGAAATCTGAAACCTTAAAAGAAAAAGTTAAAACTCTCAATCAAGATATTAATCAATATCGAAAAAGTATTACTCAGGATTTACAAAATTGTGAACTTTGGAGTCCTAATGTCTGTTTACTAAATTCCCATCCTCATCAAGATTTAATTTTGCAATTGTATGATATCGGTTGTTTACTATTTGGGGAATATGTACAAGCATCAGGATCCACTTTTTCTTATTACATTGATCTAAGGAAAATTATCTCTAAACCTCAATTATTCCATCAAGTTTTGACTGCTTATGCTGATATTTTGAAGAACTTAAGTTTTGATAGAATTGCAGGAATTCCTTATGGTTCTTTACCCACAGCTACAGGATTATCTTTAATGTTAAATCATCCTATGATTTATCCAAGAAAAGAAGTCAAAGCACATGGAACCCGTCGTTTAATTGAAGGACATTTTCAAGCAGGAGAAAAAGTTGTGATTGTTGATGATATTTTAATTACAGGGAAAAGTGTCCGAGAAGGAGCAGAAAAATTAACCTCTTCAGGGTTGATTGTTGAAGATATTGTTGTCTTTATCGATCACGAACAAGGAGTTAAAGATAAACTAAAAAATGAAGGATATAACGCTTATGCTGTGTTAACCATTTCTGAAATTACTGAAACATTATACGAAGCAGGAAGAATTAATGAACAACAATATAATAGCTTTTTTAAACATCAATAGAATTAAATATCCAAATAATTTACGAATACTAGAGTTAAATAATTAAACGTGAAAACCTTGACCGTATACTAGTGTTGTAGTATAATCTATAGGCGTTTCATATATTTAATCTTTTTGTAATTGCAGTGTAGTTAATAATATATCAAAAAGAAAAGTTTTTGACTTAGAGAAAGATTATTCACATAAGAAAGTTAGGCAAATTATTTATTCTATTTATGAAGAAGAACAAGAGTTAGATTTATTTATTTCAAGAAATAAAATTAAACCAATGATAATTAAATATGGAGATATTATTGATGATTTTAATGACTTAGAAAATGTTACTAAATTTATAGGACTAAAGCAATCAATATCTTTGCCAGAAGAGAGAAAAATTATCAAGTTATCTAACGAAGTAAATGAAAATATATATAAAAAATTTCACAAAGATGGTGGATTTTCAACTAAAGATAAGTTTAATATTTTCAAAATGAAAATGAAAGAGACAGTGAAACATAGCTTATTTTCATAAGTCAAATCATTCAATAAATTACAACATTACATCAATCAAAGTAGTAAAATAAAGAAAATGATGTAATTTTTTCCAAATGACTATTAAAAGAGAGCAAAATCCTAACCCTAAACCCGAAAAAAAAGAACGATTAACCAACACAAAAATTAATCAAGAACAAGATAATTTAGAAGAAAGTATTCGTCCCCATTCTTTTGATGAATATATTGGACAAAAAGACCTCAAAGATGTCTTATCCATTGTCATCCAAGCAGCTAAAACTCGCAATGAACCGATGGATCATCTCCTATTATATGGACCCCCTGGCCTGGGGAAAACCACCATTTCCCTGATTTTAGCCTCAGAGATGGGGGTGAATTGTAAAATTACGGCAGCCCCTGCTTTAGAAAGACCTAGAGACATTACAGGATTATTAGTAAACTTAAAACCAGGGGATATCTTATTTATTGATGAAATTCATCGATTGAACCGTTTAACAGAAGAATTACTCTATCCTGCCATGGAAGATTATCGTCTTGAAATTACCATTGGTAAAGGACAAGCAACAAGAACCCGTAGTATTCCTCTCCCTAAGTTTACCCTAGTAGGGGCAACCACCAAAGTTGGATCTCTAACCTCTCCCCTACGCGATCGCTTTGGCCTCATTCAACGGTTAAAATTCTATGAACCCGAAGAATTAGCCCTAATTATTCAACGAACGGCTAAATTATTAAAGACTGCAATTACCGAACCAGGGTCCCTAGAAATTGGTCGACGTTCCCGAGGAACTCCCCGTATTGCTAACCGTTTACTACGAAGAGTTAGAGATTATATTCAAGTCAAAAAATTTGACACTATTACCCAAGAATTAGCCTCCGAAGCATTAGATATTTATCAAGTAGATCCCCAAGGGTTAGACTGGACTGATCGCCTTATTTTAGACACCATGATGACACAGTTTAATGGGGGTCCAGTGGGACTTGACGCGATCGCAGCAGCGACAGGAGAAGATACTAAAACCATTGAAGAAGTCTATGAACCCTATTTATTACAAATTGGTTACATTAACCGTACTCCCAGAGGAAGAGTTGTAACGGGTTTAGCTTATCAACATTTGGGAAAAACAGGAGAAGAACAGTTATCAATTTTTAGTGAACAGTAAACAGTCATTTGGTGTAATTCAAATCACAGCGATGATGTAAATTCATACCTATTATGGTTTAAGAGCTTTCTTGATTCGTATTTATGTGACAAAAAATCGATGAAAATTGAATCTAACATCATTCTTTCTACTCCTCATATTATTGTTCCTAAAACCTATTGGAATCCTCTATTGGGAGAAATTTTACGAGATGCTGATTTAATTAGTGAGGCACAATTAACAACAGTCTTAATGGATAAACAAAAATATCAGCATCAGAAAATCGGTGAGATTTTAGCCTTACGAGGGTGGTTAAAACAAGAAACCGTTGATTTTTTTGCCGAACAATGGATCAACTGTTTAAAAGAAGGAGCAAAATATCCTATTGGTGAGTATTTAAAACAAGCTGCTTTATTAAACCAAGAAGATATTGAAGAGATATTGGCCTTACAACAACACCTTAAAATTAAGTTTGGAGAAATTGCCGTGACGCGAGGATTACTTAAACAAAAAACCTTAAATTTCTTTCTTAATAATCTCTTTTGTCAGCCTTCTCAGGATACTTTGTTCATCATTTAGAAAGATAGGGGGACGAAAAGAATGATTAAACCCACCTACTAACAAGAACCATAACTATCTTTAATATTAAATCACTTATTCTCTTTAAGTAGGTTGATGCTATAGCGGTATAGAGATTTAACAGAAATTATAACTAGGATAATAATCAAAAACAATTCAAGACTTTCTTCTTTATCGGTTATAATCACTGTGAACTTAATGGCAAATCTACCGTATAACCTTAGCAATCAAGTCATGTTTACAAAAATTGGACAAAGTAGAATAAAATATTGGCATCTTTTTTTGGTCATTATCATTGTTTTAGGAATATTTTTTCGTTTCACTAACCTTGACAAAAAAGTTTACTGGGCTGATGAAAATTCTACTTCTCTAAGAATTTCTGGTTATACTTGGACAGAATTTCAGGAGAAGGTCGTATTACCCGGTCAACTGCTTGGGATAGAAGAATTACAGCAGTATCAGCAGCCCAATTCTGAAAAAAAATTAGGGGATACTTTAAACGCCTTAATAGGTTCTCCTGAACATCCTCCTATGTATTTTCTCTTGGCAAGATTTTGGGTGCAACTATGGGGATATTCAGTAGCAACGATCAGAAGTTTGTCGGCTGTCATCAGTCTGCTTGCTTTTCCTTGTGGTTATTGGCTTTGTATGGAGTTGTTTAATTGGAGGTTAGTGGGATGGATAAGTATAGCTTTAATTGCTATTTCCCCCTTAAATGTTCTATTTGCTCAAGAATCTCGCCAGTATAGTCTGTGGATAGTTACTATTTTATTATCTAGTGCAGCTTTATTAAAAGCGATGAGAATTAATAATAAGTTGTACTGGGGAGTTTATACATTGTCTCTGGTTTTGGGATTATATTCTCACACACTCTTTATCCTAGTAATAGCTTCACAAGCACTATACATCACTATTATTGAAGGTTTTCGACTTAGTCGGACTTTTATTAATTATTGTATTGCTTCTGCAACAGGATTTGTTATTTTTGCTCCTTGGCTTTTTGTCATTATCTCTGGATTATCTAAGTTCAAGAAAAATGTTAGCTGGACTGAAGTTGAGTTTTCTTTAACTTTACTTCTCAAAACATGGATGCTTAATTTTAGTCGAATTTTTGTAGATTTCAATTACAGTTTCACTGAGAGAAATTTAGTCTTACAACTAATCATTATTCTTTTGTCAAGTTTATTGATATATTCATTTTACTTTCTTGTTCGTCATACTCCAGTTAGAGTGTGGTTGTTTTTGTTTAGTTTGATAGGAACAACATTTTTATCATTAGCTTTATCAGACATAATATTAGGAGGAAGACGTTCTGGCATTCCTCGATATTTATTTACCTGTTTTTTAGGATGCCAGTTGTCTGTTGCTTATCTACTTTCTGCTAAGATAGCTTCAAATTCTCTTAAAATATGGCAACAAAAAATTTGGCAAATGATTACTGCTGCGATTATTACAGCTGGAGTGGTTTCTTGTATTGTTAGTTCTAAGGCGGAAACATGGTGGAATAAGTATACTGATATTCATACTCCCCAAGTTGCTCATATTATTAATCAAACCGACTCCCCTCTAGTTATTTCTCCTTGGTATAGTTTAGTCAGTTTAAGTTATGTTCTTCAACCAAAAACCCAACTTCAGCCAGAAATAACTTCAAGTAACCTGATTGAGAAAAACGAGAAGTCCAACAGCAAAGTTATTAATAATATTCCCAACAAGTTTAACAATATATTTGTCATTAATTCACGAAGAAGTTTAGACTATTTACTTACTCTTGATAATCGCTATAAAATAGCAAAAAAATACAAATGGATAGACAAAACAGAACCCGTATATCAGGTAAAAACTGAATTATGGCAGTTGGTAAAGCAAGACCAAAATAATAATATTGCTGAATAAGAATAACTCTAGTTTTAGCAATAATACCAGTTCCTAAAAACATCTAGAGGGAGGGAGTATTTAGGGTTGCTAAGCATTATATTTTCTAAAATCAACTAAATCTAATTAGTTTAACAAAAACCTCCTAAATATAGGAGGTTTTTCTCTTGGAATAGGCTGTCAGATTAACTATTTTGGGGTTGAACGAAATTGTCTAGACCATCGATTACTTTTGCTGAAATAATTTTATCTTTTTTGGTCAGTTCTTGTAATACTTCTTTCCCATCAACGAGATAGCCAAAAACGGAATAACGGCCATCCATTAAATTGAACCCTGGAGGGGTTAATTCGCTGTCAAATTTAAAGAAGAAAAATTGTGAAGATCCCCCGTTGGGATCTAAACTAGGACGGGCTGAAGCAACGGCACCATAAGCATTGAAGGGAAGGACTAAATCAGGTAAATAAATGCCCATTTCTTCCAAGGTAGCCCCATAAATGGGTTGTTCGTCTCCTTTAACTCGCACTTCTAAAGGAATCGCCCGATATTCTCCTGTTTCTGGGTCAATAAATCCTTCTTCTTCTCCTGGTGGATCACCGGTTTGGATGGCGAAACTATCTTCTAGATCGATAAAGGGTAAATCATCGTAAAAACCTCGTTGAACGAGATCCACGAAGTTTCCTGCATTGATCGGGGCATTATAACCATCGACGATAATGGTAAGATCTCCCTTGGTAGTTTCAATTGCAACGGTAGCCCGTCCTTTTAACTGGGGTAAGTTAGCGTATTCTTCTGGAACTTGAAAGGGAAAACCTTCCACCATTAGAGCTTCAATCTCACCAATATTATCGAGAATAGCCCGTCTTTTGAGCCAAACTTGTTCTTTATCTTTATTTTCCACTGCTTCTTGCAGTTCATTGACTTCTGTCTTAATATTCTCTAAGATTGTTTCTGCTTGGGGTTGGCGATCGCTAGGAACCCCCTCAATAATTTTATCGCTGCGTAGGGTGAGGACAAAGGATGCAGTTTTGACATCTTTAGCGATGGGTGGCCAGCGTTTTCCTCTGAGATGATTGGAAATATCTTCGATCGCGTCTTGGACTTTACGGATAGGTTCGTTGTCGATGGGTAAAGCGTATCTCAGAATGGCGTTGGGGTCAGTAATGGCATTTCCTTGAGCTAAAACGCTAATTAAGACTGAATCTGTGCCAAATTGATTCCAACTCGCCCCACATAAACTAATAGATAAAGTCACTACCATTATAGTGACTATTGTTTTTTTGCACCAATGTTCCAGTGCTGATAGGACATCAGACCAAAAACTTTGTTTTAATTTCATTAACTTTTAAGGATTACGATGAATGATCATTTTCATTATTTTTATTTACCATAATTTGAGGTCTGATTGATACCCCCTCTTGTATGAAGTGGTAATTATCATTTTTGTTTAAACAGTTTATTCGTTTAAAATAGAAAAATATTCATTGAGGTTTTAGGAAATTAAACAATGGCAAGAGGTTTATTTTGGTTATCGTTATTAGTGGTCTTTTTTATTTTAGCTTGGAGTGGTTGGAATGAATATCAAAAGTTAGAAGCTTATCGGGTGTGGGCTGAAAATTTTGATCAAGCTAAGTATGATATTTATGCCATTATTGGTGTTAAAGGGAAAGAAATTACTTGGGGAAAACCCAGTCGTTCTATTCCTGATGCTTTGCCTAAATTTTTGTTAAATGATGTTGACAAAATCGAATTGTTGGTTAATGATAAATTGGTGGATTTAGGGGATTTACCCAATAAAGGTAAACCGTTTATAAAGTTTAGTTTTATGGATAATAATCAATCTTCAATTAAAATTCCCTTTACTGAGATTGATTTAGCAGCTAAATGGGTAACTTATTTGGATAATCTTAGAAATAAGACCATTTAAAATCCCAAGACCCTTCTAACTTCAAACTTCATTAATGTGGTGTGTTTTCCATGAATTTAAAATCAATTATTCCCTTTATAAGTTTAACTTGGTTATTTGTGGGTTGTACTAATCTGCAACAATTTGTGGATAATGCTGAAAATAATTGTCCCTCTCCTCCAGTATCACATCCTAAGTTTACTGTTAAACAGGAAGGGGATTTTTTCGAGAAATTAAAAACATTAAATATTAAAGTTTCTGATAATATAATAACGTTTCAAACCCAGGATTATGATTTTATTTTTTGTGATGATAATCAAACTTTTATCACTAAAAAAGGGAATTACCAACCTGAACAAAAACCTGCTAAAAATTATGAAGAAGCCATTAAAGAATTAGTTAATCCCCCTTATCAAACCATTGATTGGCAAGATAAAACCTATCAATATCGAGTTCTTCTGTATCCTAATCCTTTTCCTGATTTTGAGGTGGAAGCTGAAAAAGTTATCTTAGAATTAATTATCCCAGAAGCAGAAGAACCACAAAAACATACTTTATATACATTAAAACAGGTTAAACAGAAACAAGCTGGTATTCAATTAGGTGTACCAAAAATCACAGCTAGTGTAATTAATAATAATCAATTTTATTGGTCAGTTTCTTCAGAGCAAGGAGAAGGAAACGGGGGAATTGCTACTATTGTTAACTACGATACTCAAGTTGATAAAATAAACATTATTCAGCCTTCGCAACTAGCAAAACAACAAATTAATGATTTACAAATCAGTAATAAAGATACAGAAATTATTCTATGGTTAGCCACTCAAACCAGTGGAGAAGGAAACCCTTATTTACCAGGAATGGGACTGATTTCTTATAACCTTAATAATCAATCATTGAAGTCTTACCATGCTAGAAACAGTAACTTAGTTGGTATTATCCCCCATAAATTAGAGATCGAAAAAGATAAGTTATGGGTAGCAACTGGAAATGGAATCTGTCAAATACAATGGCAAAAAATAGAACAAAAAAATAGTTGGAAATGTTGGCAATTTAAGTTGCAAGCTGAGCTTCTCACTGAAGGGTTAGATATTTACAAGAGCTTATTAAATACTAACCCAGAAACAACTATCAATGCTGGCGAAAATAACAAACCTGTTGAGGTTTTATGGTGGTCACCTCAAGATTATGAAAGAGAAAAAGGCCGTTATGAAATTGTTTATGATTCTGATTTTTCAGTAACTTTAGAAAATAGTGGAGTAATGGAGTGGAAAGAGAGGTATGATAAAGAATATAAAGCCAATTCATGGGAAGCAATGGTCTATTGGCCAGGAAAAGATTGGTTATGGAATGGGAATAAATTTATTCGTCCTTTTGATGGAGTCTCCTTAAATTATTTCGGAGGTGGACCGGGGGGAATTAGTACCTGGAAAAATCCTGACAAACAACGGCCTGAAATTTATACGATGAGAGGAGAATTAGACTTAATAAAACTCACTAAGAATTCTACCACTGTCAAGTATTATTCAGGGTGGGTTGATGATAGTTTACTAGATCCCTACATTACTATCGTTCCCAGGAAAAAGCCCAATGATAATGATATTCAACCTAATCCTTTGAAAAAATTTTCAAACAATTAGTGTTTTGCAAAATAGTTAGTCAAGGATTTGAATTTTAAAAATATTAATGATTATTAACTTCTTCAAAAATTTGTAACTAACTTATATATTGCTAATTGATTAAATTCTATAATTAACTGACGAATAAAAAACAAGTCAAAAATTGTGTTTAGGAGAAATAAATGTAAAAAGCCAAAGGGTTAAATTTTGTAACAGTTAAAAATTCTACCTCAATGAGATGGACTAAACTATAGGTAGGAAAAAAATCTTGAAAAAACTCTTTTGTCAATGGGAAGCGAGTTGGACGATAATTAAAGGGATAATAACTAAGAAAAAAAGATTAAGACACCTTCCATTGAGAGAAGTAGAAACTCAATCGTTTATAGAAAATAGGGGTTGTAAGCATGGTTAATCTTAACACACAAAAAACAGCTTTTTTTCATCCCTCTCAGCAAAATATTTTTCTATCTTCTCAACCTAATTATGCAAGTAATTCTACCCTAGACAATGACAGCGAAGAAGCCATCATTCGTCCTACTTATGGTCTAGAAAATTTAGGCATTCATAATATAGGTCGAGTCTATCGCAATTTACCGATCGCCCAATTAGTTGAACACGCTTTAATCAGAGGAGAAGGAACCCTAGTTGATAACGGTGCGTTATTAGTAGAAACCGGTCAATATACAGGTCGTTCTCCTAAAGATCGCTTTATTGTTAAAGAGTCCAGCAGTGAAGCGGAAATTGACTGGAATCAGCACAATGTTCCCATTTCTGAAGCCAAATTTAACCAACTCTATCAAAAAGTCATCGCCTATCTTCAAGGACGAGATATTTACATTTTTGATGGTTATGTTGGGGCTGATACCAATTACCGTTGTGGTGTGCGTATTGTTAACGAACTCGCCTCCCAAAATCTCTTTGTCCATCAATTATTTATTCGACCCTCACCCCAAGAATTAAATAATCATCAAGCGGATTTTACCGTTATTGCTGTCCCAGGATTACACGGCGATCCCGAAACCGATGACATTCGTAGTGAAGCCTTTATTGTAGTTCATTTACAAAAAAGATTAGTCATCATTGGCGGTTCTCGTTACTCAGGAGAGATGAAAAAATCCGTCTTTTTAATGATGAATTACTTCATGACCAAACGGGATGTTTTACCCATGCACGGTGCAGCTAATATTGATAAAAGAGGTCATACTAACCTCTTTTTCGGCCTATCAGGAACGGGAAAAACCACCCTTTCTGCTGACCCTGACTGTCATTTAATTGGAGATGATGAACATGGTTGGTCAGAGTCTGGCATTTTTAATTTTGAAGGGGGATGTTACGCCAAAACCATCCGTTTATCCCAAGAACACGAACCGCAAATATGGGCTGCTATTAAGTTTGGCACCCTCCTGGAAAATGTCATTATTGACTCCGAAACCCAAATACCTGACTACAACGATGGTCGTTTAACGGAAAACACCCGCGCTGCTTATCCATTGCGCTACATCCCTAACTGTTCTACTTCCGCTATGGGAGGCCATCCCAAAACCATCTTTTTCTTAACGGCCGATGCGTTTGGGGTGTTACCTCCCATCGCTAAACTGACCAAAGAACAGGCCATGTATCATTTTTTGGCCGGATACACCAGTAAACTTGCTGGAACAGAACGGGATATTACCGCCCCTCAAGCGACCTTTTCTGCTTGTTTTGGTCAATGTTTCTTCCCCTTATCCCCCACGGTGTATGCTGAAATGTTAGGAAAGCGACTGGATCAACACCATGACACTAATGTCTTTTTGATTAATACGGGGTGGTCTGGAGGTCCTTATGGAGTCGGTCATCGTATTTCCATTAAACATACAAGGGCGATGGTCACAGCAGCTTTAAATGGACAATTAGATCGGGTTAACTATCATCCCCATCCCATTTTCAGAGTTTTAGTGCCAGAAAAAGTCACAGGAGTTCCTCATCGTATTCTTGATCCTCAAAATACTTGGGATGATGCCGAAGCCTATCAACAACAAGCTATAGAATTAGCCCATCGTTTTGAGGTTAATTTTAAACAATTTCACGATGTTCCTGCTGAAATTATGGCCGCAGGGCCAATGGTTGGTTGACATACTCCACTCCCTAAAGTGAGTGGATTCTCCAAACATCACTATTTTGGATTACTGGCTCGTCCAGACCGCTTAACTATCTCCACTTCTGAACTCCTGCTGGGGAGCATCGGGCGAAGCCTGCCCTCCCGAACTCCTAACTCCTAAAACTAGAAGAGTTTGTACCTCACAAATATGGGAACTGCTATATATTCTTTAGCATTTACTTTTTTGAAGGGTTTTTTGCTTCTCTCTACTCTTAAATTCTTGTAACTGTTTTTCAATTCCATCTCGAACAATTTGACGATATTCTAAAAAATGTTCATTGTGAGCGCAGACGGTTAGATAATGTTCCCAAACAGGGGTATTGTGTTTAAGAATCCCAAAGAAATGATGCCAAAATTTCCAACGAGTGTTCCGTTTAAATCCCTGTCGCCAAACAACAATAGCTAAAGCCCGTAAATCAACCCAACTCGGAAACTTAAAAGGGGGATGACATTTGGGAACTCCTAATTTCAAGAAACAACGATAGGTACGATCTAAGAAATTTTCTGCATCGTATAAAGTCCAGAAGGCTTCTATATATTCTTGGGCAATGTCTTCTATGGGACGAGTGGGAACAAAGTTCATTAAGGTACTTTGATTGATATCTTGTTTACTATCAACTCGCAATCGTCCTTCTTTTTCTAAACGATGCCATAATGCAGTATGGGGAAGGGCTTGTAACATTCCGAACATGGCTGTAGGAATGGCTGCATTTTCCACAAAGCGAATAATCCGAGAGGCAGCCCCTGTTTTTTCCCCATCAAATCCAATAATAAATCCAGCCATAGGACGCAACCCTGCACGAATTAAGATATCAATGGTATCGGTTAGAGAATCGCGAGTATTTTGAAACTTTTTCGTTAATTTCAAACTCTCTTCATCGGGGGTTTCAATGCCTAAAAAGACAGCATCAAAATTGGCTTCTACCATCAACTCCATCAATTCAGCATCTTGAGCCAAATCCACCGATGCTTCGGTATTAAAACGGAAGGGATATTGATGCTCTTGTTGCCACACTTTTAATTCCTTGAGCAACAATTTAACATTGCGTTTATTGCCAATAAAATTATCATCCACCATAAACACGCCCCGTCGCCACCCCAATGCGTAAAGATAGTCCAACTCTTTCAGCAATTGTGCAGGGGTTTTGGTGCGAGGTTTGCGTCCATAAAGCACAATAATGTCACAAAATTCACATTGAAAAGGACATCCTCTTGAAAACTGCACCGACATGGAGTCATAAGCGTCTAACTCTAGTAAGTCGTAGCGAGGAATGGGAGTTAAGGTAACATCTGGTTTTTCCTGGGTGCGGATCGTTCCTTGGGTTTCCCCTCGTTGTAAGGCTTCAACAAACAGAGGAAGGGTAATTTCCCCTTCATCTAACACTAAAAAGTCTGCTCCGGCTGCTTGTATCTCTGAGGGGACTGAGGTAGCATAAGGACCTCCCACGACCACACATTTACCCCGTAGTTTGGCTTCTTTTATTTGTGCGAGTAAATCTGGTTTTTGGACGATCATAGCGGAGAAAATGACCATTTCTGCCCAATCCCATTCCTCTTCAGTTACGTCTCGAATATTGCGATCGCAAAGTTGAAATTCCCAGGTTTGGGGTAAAATAGCAGCAACGGTAATTAACCCAAGGGGTGGTAATAAAACCTTACGATTCACTAACTCCAGGCTTTTGTCATAAGACCAAAAAGTTGGTGGAAATACTGGATAAATAAGCAATACTCGCACGTCCTGGCACCCCACAAAAAAGCGTTTCTTTCCTCACTATAACAAATCAGTAAAAGTTTCATTTAACCAGGAGCTAAATCCATACGATAACTATCGATTGAGGAAATTTACGGGGTAAACCAATTATAGCATTTCCTGAACTCATAAGGTAGAGCTAATATTCAACTTCTGAACTCCTGAACTCCCGAACTCCTAACTCCTAAAACTAGAAGAGTTTGTACCTCACAAGTATGGGAACTGCTATAATAACCTTAAGGACTTTGTAATAATAAAGGTAATTTATCCTCTCCCCCGCCAATAATAATCACCTTGGAATTTTCAGACTCAGCTAATTTTTGTGTTGCTTCTATGGCTTTTAATTTAATTAATTGTTCCGTTAACCCTTGAGATAATAATTTTTGTGAGTCGGCCACCCCTTGCGCTTCAATTTTTTTCCGAGTGGCTTCCTGTTGAGCCTTTTCTAATTCAAAAGCGATCGCTTGTCGTTCTTTTTCGTTAATAAATTGTTGTTTTTGACTAGCTTGTTCAGCTTCTAATTTTTCTTCGATCGCCTTTTGAATCGCTTCTGGTAAAATTACGTTTCTTAATAAGCTTTCATCCACAATAAACCCCAAAGGTTCTAAACTTTCATTGAGTTCATTTCTTAATTTTTCAGCGACAATCACTCTTTTTTCCCCATAAATATCTCGTGCATCATAACTGGCTGTAATTTGACGAATAATCGAACGAAAACGAGGAATTAAAATATCTTCTTCTTCTGTCCCAATGGTTCGATAAACCGCAGAAGCTTGTTGGGGATTAATTTTATACTGAAGACTGACATCTAAGGTTAAATTTAACCCTTCTTTAGAGGTTGCACTCACTGTTTCTTTAATATCTTGTAAACGAGTGGAAAATTTGGTTACTTTTGCTAAAGGATTAATCCAATGTATGCCAGAGTTTAAAGCTTTATCCTGAACATTCCCAAAAATTTCTACTACTCCCACTTCTCCTGCAGGAAGAATTACTAAAAATCGAAATATAAGATTATAAATAGAAGATAAGACAGCTAAACAGCCAATTAACAAAGCAATGGTTTTGACTTTCTTGTGATGCACCTCTCCCCCTAAACTGGGATTTTGAAAAGCAATTAAAAAAGCCACTAAAGCTGTAATTAAAGAAAAAATAACAGACATTTTAAGCTCAAGGAATAAACAATATAGCCGTTTTCATCAACTAGCAAAGTCTCGAGGTATAATCATGATCTCAGGTTCAACTTCGATCCACAATCTAGCTCCCCCTGGAAGGGATTTATGTGGGGAATAGGCAATCCTAGACGGCCCACAAATATCGATTTGGTGACAATAAAAAGTTTTAGTTCCTTGACGAACAATGACCACAGGCTCTATCTGTTCTGAACCAATATTATTTTTAATGTTATTGCTATTAACATGAATACGGGTAAGACTTTTTTGACGCTGTTTACTCCACTTTCCTTGAGGACCTCGTTTTCCAGCAATAACCTTTGGTACCCCATTATACAAAGGGATCTGCCAAAATCTCCCTTCCTTAAAGGCTCCTTTTATTCTTCCCTCCGCTAAAAGTTGGCGAACTCGTTGGGGACATATTCTTAGAAGAAATGCAGCTTTGACTGTTCCTACATATTCCATGTTATTACTCTAGCACTAGGGTTTTTTTCTAGTGTAACAAACGTCCTCAACCAAGGAAAAACCATCATAATTAATGGAGAAAATGACGCATTTTTGTTAACACCATCACTAATCCTAATTCATTGGCTGCGGCGATCGAGTCTTTATCCCGTAACGATCCGCCAGGTTGCACGATCGCCCTTATTCCGGCAGCAGCAGCAGTGCGTACAGAGTCATCAAAGGGGAAGAAACCATCACTGGCAAGGTATCCCCCATTAGTTTCCTTGCCCGCTTCTTCTAGGGCGATTTTGACCGCACCTACGCGATTCATTTGACCAGCACCAATGCCTAACGTTGTTCGATTTTTCGTTACCACGATCGCATTTGATTTAACGTGTTTGGCCACTTTCCAGGCAAATAATAACTCGGCCAATTGTTCGGGGGTGGGTTGTTTTTCTGTAACAACTTCCCAGTTATCAGGTACATCTACCTCGTCGTCGGAGTCTTGTACTAATAACCCGCCAGCGATCGCCTTGACGGTTTGTTTCGGTCCTTGGGTTAAATCAGGTAGTAACAAAACTCTGACTTTAGCTTTTTTACTGATAATTTCTTTCGCTTCTTCGGTGCAATCAGGGGTTACCACGCATTCTAGGAAGGTTTTGGTTAATTTTTCGGCCGTTTCTGCATCTAAAGGTTGGTTTAATGCGACAATGCCTCCAAAAGCGGAAATAGAATCAGCGTTAAAGGCTTTTTCGTAAGCATCTGCTAGGCTATCAGAGACAGCTACCCCACAGGGGTTCGTATGTTTAAGAACGGCTGCTGCTGGTTCTTTGGGGTCAAACTCAGCAATAATTCGTCTTGCTGCTTCTAAATCTACTAAGTTATTGTAACTGAGTTCTTTTCCTTGCAGTTGCCTGGCTGCGGTCCATCCTATGGCTTTGGTTCCCTGTTGATACCAAGTAGCAGTTTGATGGGGATTTTCACCATAACGCAGGGTTTGAAAAGCAGTTCCTGAAACGGTGTAACAAGTGGGTAAAGTGGTGGTTTCTGCTGTGGAAAGATTGGCAAAATAATCGGTAATTGCCCCATCATAAGCGTTAGTTAAAGCGAAGGTTTCTCCTGCCATTTTTTGCCGAAAACCCAAGGAAACGTTCCCGTTATTATCTCTTAATTCTTGTAAGTAACCCTCGTAGTATTTAGGGTTACATAAAACTGTTACATGGGCGAAATTTTTAGCCGAGGCGCGTAGTAACGTTGGGCCACCAATATCGATTTTTTCTATGGCTTCAGCTACTGTAACATTAGCTTTAGCAATGGTTTCTTCAAAGGGATAAAGATTAACTACCACCAAATCAATAGAACGAATATTATTATTGTTCATCTCCTCCACATCTTCCGACATATCCCGACGGGATAAAATACCGCCATGAATACGAGGATGGAGGGTTTTAACCCTTCCCCCTAAAATTTCTGGGGAACCCGTATAATCACTAACTTTGGTAACGGTTAGTCCCGCTTCCTGTAAGGTTTTAGCCGTTCCTCCACTACTGATTAATTCAAAACCAAATTCATTAACCAATTGACGGGCTAATTCAACAATTCCTGTTTTATCTGATACACTCAGTAGGGCTAACGGTGCCATTGGGTAATTATCTCTCAAGTAAACATCCAATTAGCCCTATTATCCTATGAGTCAGCTTAGGATAAGCTAAAATAATTATTAACAATGGTGGGCAAACATTCTCCCTTTTTAATTCAAATAAATCTTAATTTTGCCCACCCTACAATCTACTTATTAATTTAATCGCTAGACCAATCTTGTGCTGGAATCAAATCAGCAATACAATCTCTAAGTAAGAAGTCATTTCTTTCTAACTCAGTTTCGATGCAACACCACTCTCCTGAAGGCAGATATTGACATAAGGTATAAATTCTTTGCTGCCTATCTACCTTACCTTGTTCTACAAGATGGCGTGCTTCATCTTTGATATCTTCTATGGTATATCTTGTCATTAACATAATTCAGTCCCTCCTTAAGCGTTAACTCTGATCGTGTTTCAATTTTGGTTAAATAGACCTTTTAAAAAGAAAATAAATAAGATACGAAGCACACAGACAGCCTAGTCAAAACTAATTGCCTAATTTGACCGTTTGAGTATTATCTCCTATTCATATTGTAGCTATCGTAACATTTTAGTGGGGATAAAAATATTAAGACTTAATTAAAGTTTAATTAAACTCCGAAAAGTCAAGGGGTAAAATAAAAGTCATTGATAATTATCAATGATCTTTTTGGAGTAAATAAAAATGGCTTCTTTTGGTGAAGATGCGTTAGAATATCATCGTTCGGGTCGTCCTGGTAAACTAGAAGTAAATGGGACGAAACCATTTATTACTCAAAGGGATCTTTCTTTAGCTTATACCCCTGGTGTAGCAGAACCTTGTCGTCAAATTTATCAAGATACGCAATTGGTTTATGACTATACCATTAAAGGAAACTTAGTGGCAGTAGCGACCAACGGATCGGCGGTTTTAGGGTTAGGAAATATTGGACCATTCGCTGCCAAACCAGTGATGGAAGGGAAAGCAATTTTATTTAAACGGTTTGCAGATATCGATGTTTTTGACTTAGAAATTAATGCTCATGATCCCGATCAATTTATCGCTACTGTCAAAAGTTTAGAACCCACCTTTGGAGGAATTAATTTAGAAGATATTAAAGCCCCTGATAGTTTTTATATCGAAGAAAATTTAAAAAAATCGATGAAAATTCCTGTGTTTCATGATGATCAACATGGCACGGCAATTATTACCTCTGCTGCTTTATTAAATGCTTTAAAAGTTGCCAAAAAATCTATTGAAACTGTTAAAATTGTCTATTGTGGAGCAGGGGCTGCAGCCATTGCTTGTGCCAAACTTCATTTAACCTTAGGTGTACGCCCTGAACATTTAATTATGTGTGATAGAAAAGGGGTTATTTATCAGGGAAGAAAAGAAAATATGAACCCTTATAAAGCTTTATTTGCATCTTCGACAACTGCTAGAACTTTAGAAGAAGCTATCAAGGATGCTGATGTATTTATTGGACTCTCGGTTAAGGGAGCATTCTCGGTTTCTATGTTACAATCAATGGCTAACAATCCCATTGTTTTTGCCTTGGCTAACCCTGATCCAGAAATTGAATATAATGAAGCGATTAATGCGCGTCCTGATGTCATTATAGCCACAGGAAGATCGGATTATCCCAATCAAGTCAATAATGTTTTAGGATTCCCTTTTATTTTTCGGGGTGCCTTAGATGTAAGGGCAACAGATATTAATGAAACTATGAAAATTGCTGCTGTTGAAGCTTTAGTGAAACTTGCCAGTGAAGAGGTTCCTCATACTGTTTTACGGGCTTATGGACTCAAAAAACTTAGTTTTGGACGAGATTATTTAATTCCTAAACCTTTTGATCATCGGGTTCTCTTTTGGGTTTCTCCCGCAGTTGCCCAAGCTGCGATGGATACAGGTGTTGCTAGAAAAGATATTAATTTAGAGACTTATAAAGACTCCTTGGAACAGCGGATGGGGATATCCAGAGAGATTATTCGTTATAGTATTCAAAAAGCCAAAATAAATCCTAAATCTCTGGTTTTTCCTGAAGGTGATAATCCTAAAATATTAAATGCTTGTCAAATTTTAATTGAAGAAGGAATTGCCAATCCAATTCTGATTGGTTCTGTTGATAAAATAAATAAAAAGATAAGAGAGTTAGGCTTAGAATTAGCTAACGTTCCTATTATTGATCCCTTGAATTGTGATAAACTTGATCATTATACTCAAAGGTTATTTATCCTACGTCAACGGAAAGGAATGACCCTAAACCAAGCTAAGCAAAGTGTTCTTGATCCCACTATTTTTGCTTTATTAATGGTAGAGTTAGGGCAAGCCGATGGAATGGTTGCAGGGGTGAGTCAAAATTATCCTAATGTTATTCGCTCAGCCTTACAAATTATCGGAACTAAAGCAGATATTGCTTGTGCTTTCGGGGTCTATTTAATGTTATTTAAACATCGGGTTTATTTCTTTGCAGATACCACTGTCAATATTGAACCCACTGCTGAAACTTTAGCCAATATTGCCATCGAAAGTGCAACTTTAGCGAAAAGATTAGATATTATTCCCCGCATTGCCATGCTATCTTTTTCTAACTTTGGTAGTGTCAAACATCCGTTATGCGATCGCGTCAAAAATGCAGTTAAATTAGTAAAAATGAAGCAACCAGATTTAATCATTGATGGAGAAATGCAAGCCAATACAGCCGTTAACCCCAGTTTAGTAGCAGAACATTATCCCTTTAGTGAAATCAAAGGAAATGCTAATATTTTGATATTTCCTGATTTACAGTCGGGAAATATTGCCTATAAATTACTCCATGAATTAGGGGGGGCAGAAGCTATTGGACCTATTTTATTAGGGATGAAAAAGCCCATTCATATTCTGCAAAGAGGATGTGAAATTAATACCATTGTCAATATGTCTGCCATGGCTGTTTTAGATGCTCAAGACTTAGAAAATAATGCCTAGAAATTATCCGATTGCTCATAGCATTTTCCAATCTTATGAGGTATAATCGATTTTTTTTCTGTTCCCTGTTTCTTTAAGGAGATACCTTGATCTAACTTTTGAGATTAGATATACTAAAAAAGATTTTTTTAATATTCCCTTTTGATACTAGAAACTGTTGTCAATGCAATCCACTTCTAATCCTACTTTACTGTCATCATTGTCTGATAATTTAACTAAGTTGGCTTATCAAGGATTCCAACAAAGTAAAAGTATCTTTAGTTTAGCTCATAAAACCATCAGCGATCGCTTAACAGATACCATCGTTCCCAGTCGTAGAAATCTCACCACTCCCCTGTCTCCAGAGTTATTATTAGAATTACAAGAAAGACGCAATCAACTCTGTGAAAAAGATTGGGAAGATGCCCAAAATGGGGTTTATCCTGTGGACATTTTGTTTGATGGTTTACTGCCCGATTTCCTACGTTATTATCCTGAAGTTTGGCTAGACTTACCCAAAATTTGGACAAGATTACAACGAAAAGAATATCAAACATTTGCTGAAGATATCCAAAAAGAAGGCTATCCTCGTTACTATTTACAAAACTTTCATTATCAAACCGATGGTTATCTCAGTGATTCCTCAGCTAATCTCTATGACTTACAAGTAGACATTCTTTTTAACGGGGTTGCTGATAGTATGCGTCGTCGTATTCTTACCCCCTTAAAAGAGGGATTAAAGATGTTTTCATCCATTCCAGCCTATCAAGTTAAAATATTAGACGTTGCTTGTGGTACCGGACGTACATTAAAATGGCTTAGGGCAACCTTTCCTAAAGCATCTTTATTCGGGGTTGATTTATCCCCTACTTACTTACGAAAAGCCAATCAACTTCTATTAGAAAATCCCAAGGAACTTCCCCAACTAACTCAAGCTAATGCAGAAAATTTACCCCATCCTGATAACTTCTTTCATGGGTTAAGTTGTGTGTTTCTTTTTCATGAGTTACCTGGAGTTACCCGTCAACGAGTCATTGACGAATGTTTTCGGGTAACAAAACCAGGGGGAACCTTTATTATTTGCGATTCCATGCAGTTATCAGATTCTCCTGATTTTCAAGTAATGATGAATAATTTTTCTGCTATGTTTCATGAACCCTATTATCAAGATTATATTAGGGATAACTTAGGAGAAAGATTAGAAAAAGCAGGGTTTGAACTAATCGAAACTCAACTGCATTTTGTTAGTAAATATTGGATTGCCCGTAAACCTGAGTTAACTTATTGACATACTCCCGTCGGCGGAGCCGAGGGATTCTAACATCATCACAATGCTAGTTTTCTGCTTCCAACCCTGCCAACTAGAGTATCATTACCGATACTCCCCGTTGCTTCGAGTCCACAGACATTTTCAAGCACGCTATGCCCTAGCGCACTGATTCCTTTGAGGTCTGCTTTCCACCTGGAATCTCAGTCCAGGTGGGTCCCTGGTTAGGTATTTCTATTTATGACTCGGAGACTCCTGCTCTTCTAGAAGATAATATAGGTTTGAGAACCAAAATTTGGTATCGTGAAGTACCCCACCCTACTGAGTTGAGGGTGGGGCTTCCTACCCTCAAGAACTAACGCTCTTGATACACTGCATTTCAACAGTTTGGTTAGGCGTAGATTTCCGTTCTTCCAACGGTATTTTTGAATCAGAGAATTGAAGCAAATTCCAACAGGCG